>JBAVIH010000158.1:0-12284 GCA_049686695.1 Bryobacteraceae bacterium
GGCCGCCTTACGAACGTTGCACCGCGTGACCCGGTTTCAAATTGCCCCCTGCAGGAGTATAGGCACCGGACGTGGCCCCGTGACGGGCTGCCTCTTGGCGAGCGAGCAGCTCTTTTTCGATTTCAGAATAACCCGGCAGCCTGGAGGCGTGTCTGGAAGCGACCGGGCAGACGATTGAAAACACAGGCGAAAGTTTTACGCGAGGCGGTGTCACCGGTTGCGCGGATTCTGCCGGAAACGTGGTGGGCGCGCCGAAGGCGCCGGCGAAAGCGCCTGCCCCACTGCGGCGCCACAAGTTAGAGTGAAAAGGAAGGAGTCTCGCTTTGCACAAGATCTTGTTGGTTCTCTCGCTGGCGGCCTGGGGCCTTTCGGGCCAGGCGCCGGAAAAACCGGCCGGCGCGCTCGGGTTCAGCGTGAAGAACATCGATGCCACTGCCAATCCGTGTACAGATTTCTACCAGTATGCCTGCGGGAGCTGGTTGAAGAACAACCCGATTCCGGCGGACCAGGCGGAGTGGGGCCGCTTCGACCAGTTGGAAGAGCACAATCGCGCCGTGCTGCACGAGATTCTGGAGGCGGCGAGCAAGCCGGATGCGGGCCGCGACTCGACGGCGCGCCTGATCGGCGACTATTACGCGGCTTGCATGGACGAAAAAGCGGTGGAGGCCGCCGGCCTGAAGCCGCTCGAGGACGAGCTGGGGCGGATCCGCGGCATCGAGGACAAAGCGCGGCTTGCCGCGACGGTCGCCCGTTTGCAGCGCGGCGGCGCCGACGCGATGTTCCAATTCGGCTCCGGGCAGGATTTCAAGGACTCCAACCAGGTGATCGCGCAAATCGACCAGGGCGGTTTGGGACTGCCCGAGCGCGACTATTACCTCAAGCAGGACGCCGAGAGCGACAAACTGCGCCACCAGTATGTCGAGCATGTGGCGCGCATGTTGGAGTTAGGCGGTGAGAAACCGGCGGAGGCCAAGGCCGCCGCGGATACGGTGATGAAGATCGAGACCGCGCTGGCGCAGGGCTCGCTCGACATCGTGTCCCGCCGCGATCCCGAGAAGGTTTATCACAAGATGAGCACAGCGGAAATGGAAGCGCTGAGCCCGCTGTTTCAATGGAAGGAGTTCCTACGCGCAAGCGGCGCACCCGAATTCGCGTCCGTCAACGTGGCGTCTCCCGCCTTCCTCGAGGCGCTAAACGCGGCCATCGGGCAGTTCGGCCTGGCGGACTGGAAGACCTACCTCACCTGGCACCTGCTGGACGCCGATGCGCGGCTGTTGCCGGACGCGTTTGTCAAAGAAAACTTCGATTTTTACGGCAGGACGCTGACCGGCGCGGTCGAGATGCGGCCGCGCTGGAAGCGCTGCGTGGATTTCACGGATGCCGAACTGGGCGAGGCGCTGGGGAAGAAGTTCGTCGAGAAGACGTTCGGCGCCGAGGGCAAGGCGCGAACGCTGAAGATGGTGGATGCGCTCGAAAAGGCGCTCGGGCAGGATTTGGAACAGGTGCCGTGGATGACGGCGGAGACCCGGAAGCAGGCGCTGGTGAAGCTGGCAGCGATCGCCAACAAGATCGGCTACCCGGACAAATGGCGCGACTATTCGAGTGTGGTAATCCGGCGCGATGACCTGGTCGGCAACACCCAGCGCGCCGACGCGTTCGAGTTCCAGCGCCAGTTGAACAAGATCGGCAAGCCGGTGGACCGCCAGGAATGGGGCATGACGCCGCCCACCGTGAACGCGTACTACGATTCGTCGATGAACGATATCAATTTCCCGGCGGGCATCCTGCAACCGCCGTTCTACGACAACGCGATGGACGATGCGGTGAACTTCGGCGGCATCGGCGCGGTGATCGGCCACGAGCTGACGCACGGCTTCGACGACGAAGGCCGGCAGTTCGACGCCAAGGGCAACCTGCGCGACTGGTGGACGCCGGACGACGCCAAGGAATTCGGCAAGCGCGCGGCCTGCATTGCGCAGGAGTACTCCAAGTTCGAGGTGGCGCCGGGCGCGACGGTGAACGGCCAGCTCACGCTGGGCGAAAACACGGCCGACAACGGCGGCGTGCGCATCGCGCTGATGGCGCTGCTCAACACGATCGGCGGCGCGAAACAGAAGATCGACGGCTTCACGCCCGAACAGCGGCTATTTCTGTCTTTCGGCCACGTGTGGTGCGAGAACGATCGGGAAGAATCGCTGCGCCTGCAAGTGAAAACCAACCCGCACGCACCCGGCAAGGAGCGGGTGAACGGCGTGGTGCAGAACATGCCCGAGTTCCAAAAGGCATTTTCCTGCCATTCCGGCCAGCCCATGGTGAGCGCCAACGCATGCAGGGTGTGGTAGGGGTTGGAAGGACGGAAAGCGCCAACACAAACGCCGCAACCCGCTCAGGTCTGCGCCGTCGCTTTGCCTGGCTGAGGTCCGAGAAGGGGAAGCTGAGGACTACGACGTCTCCTCTTACAAACTGGCCCAGGCCGCATCCTCCTCAGGCGTCAGCCAATCCTTGGCCAACGAGGATTCGGCGGCCAGCGCCGGGACGGCGGCTTCGGCGCGCGCGTCGTTGAGCAACCGCAGGAACGCCAGGAGTTTGTCCAGATCCCGCTCCGGCATCCGCTCCAATTCGCGGGTGATCAGTTCCCGTTTGCCCATAGCAACCACGATACCATCGTAAGGCATTTTCGCGCCCGGAATGGAGCGCCGATGTGACTCAGCCGGTGTCTGTCGATGTGGAGCCATCAGCGGAATCCAGTTCGTCACCGATGAGAAGGGCCGCTAGGCGGCTGTTCAAATCAATTGAGGATACATCGCGAACCGTAGGACGACATCGAGGAATGCCCAAACTCCGCGATCCTCCTCCAGTTTTCAGCCGCTCACTTCCTCACAGACAGAATTACTTCGCCTGGCCGCAGTTGCCGGCAACTTCTTTGATGCTCGTCACTTTGAACGTGGCGTTCCGCTCAGAAGACTTAGTCCCTCTCACTTGCACCATGCTTCCCACGTACTTGGCGAAGACGTCCTTATCCGAGCCCGCGGATTGCAGGCTCGTGATCTTGCGCATTTGGTCGTCAAGCAGTACATATTGCCCATCCTGTTCATCGATGCACCCGGTCAAAGACTGTTGTGTTTTGGAATCGGATTGATTCATCGTTGGGACGCCCTGGCTCGGCTTGCCGGCGGCTTGCGCCACCAGGCAGATGAGAACCCCCAGCAGTACGACTCGGAACTTCATCTGTGCTCCTTCCTGACGGGATGTCCCCGCCCGCAAGATTATAACTCTGTGCCTTCGTGTGCATGTCCGCGATGTAGGGCACGTTGGGCTCCGCTACGATCGAGAGGCGGGCAAGCAAAGTCGCCGGGTGACTGCGTGATGCAGCAGCGAAAACTGCACGTTCGGCGGCAGTATTTGCACTTGGGCGTGTTGCGTCTGCTGCCGCCGCCTTTTCTCCCGGACCGAACCGTGGGTGGCCAAGCGCGTGCTCAGTGCATACCTATCGAGAGCGCCCACAGAACCGCGCTGAGCCTGTGTCCTGGCACCTCTTGAAGAAAGCCATGACGCCCATCGCTCTCCATGAATTAGGGTTAGACTCTCGGCCTCGGGCTGCCGTTGTCGTCGCCCATCCGGACGACGAGACGCTCTGGTGCGGCGGCTATGTACTAACCCATCCGGAGTTCCTTTGGCGGATCGTAACCTTATGCAGAGTGTCAGATCCGGATCGCGCGCCGAGGTTTCGCCGGGTTTTGCGGGCGCTGCGGGCGGAGGGTGAGATGGCGGATCTCGACGATGGTCCGGACCAGACTCCGCTGCCGGTCGAGCAGGTTCGGCAGACCACCGCCCGGCTGTTGGCTGGAACCAGGTACGACCTGATTTTGACCCACGGCCCGAATGGTGAGTACACACGGCATCGCCGGCATGCGGAGTGCTGCCGGACCGTCGTTGAGCTTTGGCGATCGGGCGTAATCGACACAGGAAGATTGTGGCTGTTTGCCTATGAGGATGGGAACCTTGCGTACTTGCCGCGAGTTCGTGGCGATGCCGACCGGCGGGACGTGTTGACAGAGGACGTCTGGCTCGAAAAGCATCGGCTGATTACGGATCTTTACGGGTTTCGGCCCGATAGTTGGGAAGCACGCACCACTCCGCGAGAAGAAGGGTTCTGGTGCTGCGATTCCGCGCCAGCAGCGGTGAAGCGCGTGGCGCCCCAGGAGGAACCATTATGAAAGTGCTCGTGCTGACCGAATATCCGCCTTCGGCCGCCGGCTTAGCGACGCAGGGTCAGCTATTGTGCAGGGGCCTGACCGAGATCGGCGTGGATGTCCACCCGGTGCATTTCGAATCGCCCCAGGAGAAGGAATGGTATTACCGCTGGTTCCAGCCGGATGTGGTGGTCGGCATAGGGTTCTGGGGCCATATTCCGCACCTGGTCCTCCACCCGCAGCAGTTTGGGATGACGGCGATCCCATGGCTGGTGGCCGATGGTTATATCGCGGCACATCAAGAGGTGTTGAACGCCCTGCCGCTGATTCTGGTCACTTCCAATTGGGTGAAAGAGACATACATTCGGGATGGCATCAGGGGCGACAACATCGAGGTGCTGCCAGTGGGCTGCGACACGGACCGCTTCGCGCCGCACGACCGCGATGACCTCAAGGTCCGGTCGATCCGCGAGGCCTTGGGAGTGGCCGACGGCCAGATCATGATACTGACCGTCGGCGGCGACGCGGCGTCCAAGGGCGCCCAGGAGGTCATGCAGGCGCTGGCGCTAATCGATGCCGAGGCGCCCGGCTGGAGATATGTCTGCAAAGTCTGGCCCCAGCCCCGCACGGTGAAGCAGAACGTGATCGACCTCGAACTGGCGGCGCGATTGGGTATCGACAAGAAGGTCACGTATTCCACCAACGTGGTCTCGCACAATTTCATGCCCTACTTGCTGGCCGCCTGCGATATCTACGCTGCCCCGTCGCGGCTGGAGGGCTTCGGAATGATTCACGTGGAGGCCAGCGCCTGCGCAAAGCCGGTGATCGCGATCCGCGCGATGGCATTTCTCGACACGATGGTTCACGGTGAAACGGCATTCCTGGCGAAAGTGGCAGAGGAAACAAAGATCGGTGAGGCGGTTTTCGGGGAAGGCCACGGGATCGACGATAGCCACCGTATCGTGTTTCCAAAGCCGCGAACCGCGGAGTACCGAGCCAGTGTGCCCGACATCGCCAAGTACCTGCTGACACTCATGCAGGATAGTGGTCTGCGGCGGAGGATGGGCGAAGCGGGCCGAAAACACGTGGTCGAGTTGTTCGACTATCGGCAGGTAGCCAAGCGTTTCCTGAAGATCGTGTCCGACCGGCTGGGGATACAGTAAGGTTGGCCATACTTATGGACGAGAAACCGCTCGCCTCCATCGATCGGGCCAAAGAGGCGGCCCTCCGCGTCCTGCTCCATAATGCGCGGGGGCCGTTTCAAGGTCTGCCCAGGACCGCCGGCTGGGGATACCCGGAACCTTACACGCGGGATCTCATGATTTCAGCCCTGGGCTTTCTGTCCACGGGCAACGAGGAACTGGCGGACGCGCTGCGGCGCACACTGGTGGCACTGGCCGCCAATCAGACGCCGCATGGCCATATCCCATCGCTCGCGCACGATCCGGCTGACCGCGGCGCCAGCGATTCGACGCCGCTGTTCCTGTTCGGCCTGGCTTTGTACAGGAAATCGGCGAACGAACCGCAGTTCCTCGATGAGGCAGCTCAGAACGCCCTGAAGTGGATGCAATACCAGAGCCCCGACGACATGGTGATGGTTTCGCAACTACCGACCAGCGACTGGCGTGACGAGCAGTGGGTGATGGGTTTTGGGCTGTACGTGAACACGCTGGTTTACGCGTATCTGGTTCTATACCGCGAGCGCGAATCCGCCGGTCGACTGCGCGGGTTGATGAATCGTCTGGAGGTCCTTGGCGAAGCGAAGAACCCCCATGAGCATGAGGGTCTGGTAGTGCCATCCAAGCCTTATTACGCCCTCTACTCCTACAAACTCTTTAACAGCGACCGTTTCGACCTGCTTGGCAACAGTCTGGCGATCCTGACTGGAATTGCTTCACCCGATCGGGCACGGAAACTGGTGGATTGGATTGAAGCGGAGTGCGCCTCCATGAGGAGCCGTGGAGAGTTGGCCGTGGATCTGCCGCCTTGTTTGTTTCCGTACATCTTGCGCCACGACCCCGACTGGCGGCCACGATACGAGCAGTACAACCGGCCCGGCGAGTATCACAACGGGGGCGTCTGGCCGTTTGTCTGCGGCTTCTATGTCGCGGCATGCGTAGCGGCGGGGCGGATGGAACTGGCGAGGCGGAACCTGTTGACGCTCACCGAACTGGTCAAGCCGTGGCACGAAAACGAGGCGGAGTGGGGTTTCAACGAGTGGATCAAGGCACAGACCGGCCAACCGAGCGGGCGAGACTGGCAAACCTGGTCGGCGGCCATGTACCTTTACGCCGCCGAGTGTGTGCAACGGCAGGGCGCCCCGTTCTTTGACGAGATGCGAGCAGGCGATCCCGGCGCGACTGCGTAGCCAAGCCTCTGAGACGCTGGTCGAACCGCGCCGGCGCGCTCACAATCCGCGGATCCTACGAGGCCGCCTTAAGCGTGAGCGGTAACGACCGAAGCCACACGGGCCGGCAAATCCTGCATCTCAGACGCAGCGTTTGCATCGCGGCTTCGGTGAATCGCCGCTAACTGCACGCCGGCTCGGCGGATTCGCCCTTCAACAGCGGCAGATGCAATATGGAGCATCTCGTGCAAGAGATGGCTGGTTGACCCGTGCGGGCGGAAGGGGATTGCATGAAGATGTCGCCTTCCGCCAACATTCGAGCCGCGCGGCAACCGCGAACTACACTTGAAGGTGCGCGCGCGTTCAGGATGACGAGATCCTTCAGACCTTCGGAAAAGAGGCGAGACTTGGCGCCCGAATCGCGGCACTCGAATTACATCGCCTAGCTGCGGAGGCGTTTTGCGATTCGGAGAGCTGACGATGAACGAGGCCGAGTGGTGGATCGATGGCGACCCAACTAATCCGTTCGATGTTCTTGCCGGTTATTTCAAGAACCACCTGGTAGTGGGCTATTCCGATTAGCATGGCTTTCTCCTGGAACCGATTCTCTAACAGGCGGCCCGAAAGGGGTCCCGCCACAAACCCGATTGACTTGCATAGTACTTCATTGCCGGCGACCATCAACGGATCGAACCGGCACCTCCCGAGCTCCAATAACTGGGCGCTGATCACGCTCTTTGGTACGATCGCGGTGCTGTACTTAGCCCGCCAAATTCTGATTCCTCTGGCATTCGCTCTCATCCTGACGTTCGTTTTGACCCCTGTGGTGGCGCTCCTCGAAAGATCGCGGATCGGCCGCATACCTTCCGTCGCTGTGACCGTCCTGGTAACGATGGCGGTGGCCGGCTGCATTGGCGTGATCATCGCAATTCAGTTGGTTGACGTCGCCCAGGAACTTCCCAGGTACCGCCAGAACATTCAAGCCAAGATGGAGGCGCTTCGCATTCCCACGAAGGGACCGCTAGGCCTGGCAGCCAACAGCTTTAAGGAGATCGCCCATGACTTTTCCACTCTGGGGACACCCTCTCCGGAGCCGGGTCCTCCGGTGCAGAATCGGAAGCAGCGCACTGCGCCGAGTACTTCCGGGCTTCCTCTGCCCGTACAGATCGTGCAACCGCCGGCAAATGAACTGGAGTACGCCCGCGACCTGGTTCAGCCCGTTCTTCGGCCTCTGGCACTGACAGGGCTGGTCCTCGTCTTCACGCTCTTCATGTTGATCAAGAGGTTCGACTTGAGACATCGTCTCTTCCGGCTGGTTGGACTCGGCCAGATCAATATCATGACGCAAGTGCTCGACGACGCGGCACAACGTGTCAGCCGATACCTGTTGATGCAGTTCCTGGTTAATGCCGCCTTTGGAGTTCTGTTCGGATTCGGTCTGTACTTGATTGGCGTGCCCTATGCCGCGCTGTGGGGTGGCGTCGCCGGCCTCCTTCGCATCGTGCCGTATATCGGCACCATGGTTGCCGCCGCGCTGCCGATCGCACTCTCGTTGGCGGCTTTTGACAACTGGCTGCCGCCCCTACTGGTGTTCCTGCTGTTTGCTTGCCTGGAACTGATCGTTGGCAACTTCGTCGAGCCGTGGCTTTACGGGGCAAACACGGGAATCTCTTCGTTGGCGCTGCTGGTGGCGGTTGTCTTTTGGACTCTTCTGTGGGGACCTGCGGGTCTCATCCTGTCTACACCTTTGACGGTTTGCGTGGTTGTGCTGGGCCGCTACGTTCCTCAACTCTCTTTTCTTCATGTTTTGCTGGGGGACGAAGTAGTTCTGGGGGTGGAAGCTCAGATCTACCAGCGCTTACTGGCGATGGACCAACCGGAGGCGCACGCCATCGTGGACCGGTTCTTGAAAGAGAAACCCCTGGTGGAGTTATACGATTCAGTGCTCATACCTGCTTTGAGCCTGGTCGAGCAGGATCGCCACAAAGGAGCAATTGACACCATAAGGGAGGAGTTTCTCTTTCTCAGCATCAACGAAATGATCACCGAGCTTTCAGAGTACCAACTGGTGCCCGGTTTATCCCAAGCCGAAGGTACCGCGGTGGCATCAGGCCCGGCGGAGCGTCTCAGCGCCAGGATAATCTGCCTTCCCGCAAACGATCGTGCCGATGAGGTGACGGCCGCTATGCTGGCGCAGATCCTGGAGCAGGCGGGCCACGCGGCTCTGTCTCTTCCGATAGCCCATGCTTCTCTCGTGGAGATGTTGGCGTTGCTTGAGATAAGACAGGACGACGTCATCTGCATCTCCGCGTTGCCGCCTTTTGCCTTCCCACCCGCGCGGACGATGTGCAAACTGATTCGGGAACGCTTTCCAACGGTCAAGCTTGTAGTCGGAGTCTGGGGGTTCAGTGGCGACACGGAGAAAGCCAAGGCGCGTTTCGAACGAACCCAACCAGATCGATTGCTGACGAGCCTGGCGCAGGCTGTCGAGCAGATTCAGGAACTGCTCCGGCCCAAGGCGTCATGACCCGGGCGTATCGCTCCGATTTCCAGGTATTCGCCCATCCAAGGGCTTTTCGCACGCCACCCAAATCAAGTTCGCGTCGGGGCTTTGGGAGGGCGGCTGGGTGTATGCTGAACAGGACACGGGAGCCCAAGATGGAAATTCCGGCCGAGGTGGCAGGCGACGAATGAGGGAAGTCGAGTTGTTGATAGGGGGCATAATCGTCGGGCTGATGATTGCGATGCCCGTGGGACCGGTAAACATCTTGTGCATTCACCGGACGATCGAAGGAGGATGGAGGTCGGGCGTGATCTCCGGCCTCGGAGCGGCGGCGGCCGACATGCTGTACGGCGGAATCGCGGGCTTCAGCATCACGCTCGTCGTGCAGTTCCTGGTACGGGAACAATTCTGGATTCGCTTTTTCGGCGGTATTCTACTGGTCGTTATCGGCATCTCATACTTCTTCAGGCGGCCCGAGCCGCTGAGCGCGCAAAAGCACGACCGCGGGAGCGCGTACTCGGATTTGAGGTCGACATTTCTCTTGACCCTCACGAATCCGACGACGGTGTTGTCCTTTCTCGCCCTCCTGGCGGCGCTCGGCATGGGGAATCAAAGGCAGTGGTGGTTGACCGTGTTCCTCGTAATCGGGATCTTCTGCGGTTCGATGGCGTGGTGGATTGTGTTGTGCAGCATCGTGAACCAATTCCGCGGCCGGTTCAACGATCGCAGCCTGCTGTTGATGAACCGCTTCGCCGGGCTGGCGATCGGGGGGTTCGGCGTAGCCATGTCTATCCTGAGCCGCACTCGGCTGTGACGCCGGTCATTACAGTCTGATTGGCGTTGGCCCGGATTTCCGGACGCCCTGCCCCCCGAATTCTCACTGGCGGTTTTCAACGATCACGAAGGTGATGTCGTCAGTTTGCGGCATGCCCTGAGTGAAGTCCTCAATTTCTTTCAGAAATCCCTGTTCGAGCGCCTGACTTCCGGAGGGGGCCCCTTGCCGAATGATTCTGAGCAGTCTTTTCTCGCCGAACATTTCGTCCTGCGGGTTTCGTGCGTCTGTAAGACCGTCGGAATACACCACGAGAATGTCTCCTCTTTCGAGACGGAACGCGCGGGATTCATAAGAGGCGTCATCGAACAGCCCCAGAACACTGGCGTTAGAACCCAGCTCTTCGATTTTTCCCGTGGCGAAACGGAACAAATAGGCTGGAGTATGTCCCGCGCTGATGAATTGTCCCATGCCCTGCGGGCTGAGGAGAAAGAGAAAGAGCGTCACGAACTGGTACGGAAGAGATTTTTCGCAAAGGAGCCGGTTCACCCGGTTCAGAACCTCCTGCGGTTCGGTCCTGGAGTGAAATTCCATGCTGAGAGCGCCGAGCACCATGGAACTTAACAAGGCTGCGGACATCCCCTTGCCGGAGACATCTGCGAGAACCCCCACCCATTCCCCTGAACTCAGTTGCAGGAAATCGTAGAAATCCCCTCCCACATAGCGTGTGGGAGTGTTAAATGCATGAATGCAGAAATTCTCAAATTGGGGCAGGGAACGTGGCAGCAGGCTTTCCTGAGTTTCCTGCGCCAAGGCTAATTCCTGCTCGCTCTTCTTTCGCTCCTCCAGGGTCTTGAGACGAATCACCTCGCGGCTCGCCTCGAGTTCCCGAACCGTCTCCTCCAGCACTTTGCTGTAATTCTTGGTTTCCCGGTGCAACAGGCGCACTTCCAGAATGTTGTGAACGCGCGCGCGCAACTCGGCGAGATCGAACGGCTTACTGACGAAATCCTTAGCGCCGGCTTCGAGAGCGCGCAGCTTGTGAGCCGGCTGCGCAGTGATGACCAGGACCGGAAGATAACCGTCCTCTTCGATTTCCTTCAGTCCCTCCATCACCTGGAATCCGTCCATGCCCGGCATTTGGAGATCCAGCAGGATCAGGCTGTAACGGTTTTTGCGGTGAAGTTCGCAAACCTCTTTCGGATCCATCGTCGAGTCGACGGAAGTATAACCGGCGACGCGCAACATGCCCTCCAGCAGACGGACGTTGGCTTCCTGATCGTCAACGGCCAGGATTCTGGCGTTGAGAATATCGGCTAAGCTGACCATGAACTTCGTCCCGGTTCATTTGGAATGGCCGGCCTCTTTTCGAGCGAATTCCAGCGCTGCGTCCAGCGTACGCATGAACTCACTGATCTTGATCGGTTTGGTGAGATACCGGAAGAATCCTGCCTGCAGGCCCTTCTCGATGTCGCGTGGCATTGCGTTCGCACTGAGGGCAACCACTGGAATCTGTGCCGTGGACGGGTCCGCACGCAAGACTTTCAAGGCTTCCACACCGCTGATGTCGGGCAGATTGATGTCCATCAGGATCACCGTAGGCTGAGCGGTGCGCGCGATCTCAATGCCGAGAGTACCATTCACCGCGGTCAACAGTCGTAGGTCAGGACGCCGCGTGATGAGTTGCTCAACCAGCTTCATGTTCGCCTGGTTGTCTTCGACATAGAGCAGCGTGTGCCGCCGCGCGCCCGTCGCGACTGGCGGTCCGTCAAGTGTTGCGGCTTCGCCGCTGTCGATTACAAGTTGTGGTGCGGCGCACGAGATCAACTCGCACCAGAACACGCTTCCCGCGCCGGCAGTGCTCTCTACGCCAAGTGCGCCCCCCATCAGTTCCGCCAGCCGCTTGGTTACCACCAGTCCGATGCCAGTGCCTGCCACGCCGCCCGCCTCTTGTCCGAGACGATTGAACGGTTGGAACAGTTGCGCCAGCTTTTCCGGAGACAATCCCGCGCCGGTGTCCTTGACGCTGATGCGAGTGAGTCCCGGGGTGCTCGTAGTGCAATCTACGACCACCGTTCCCCGGTCCTGGTTGTATTTGATCGCATTGGAAAGCAGGTTGATGACAATCTGCTTCAACCGGGTCCGGTCGGCGCTGACAAAGAACGGGTTGTCGAACCGGGGAAAGGTCATGCTGATGCCACGCTGTTGCGCCTGCGGCTCCATCATAGCCTGGCATTCGTTCATAACCTCGGCCAATGACACGGATTCCGTCGAGAGCGACACCTTTCCCGACTCGATCACGGAGAGGTCGAGGATTTCGTTGATCAACTTGAGCAGATGCCATCCCGCCTGGAGAATCTGATCGATGCTTGCCGCCTGGGAGGGCGTTGGCGGCGGAGAATCGGAATTGATGAGCTGGGCGAAGCCGAGGATCGCATTGAGCGGCGAGCGAAGCTCATGGCTCATGCT
>JBAVIH010000159.1:0-1981 GCA_049686695.1 Bryobacteraceae bacterium
GTAGAGAGGATGGGCCGTGTGCAGAATGTAGAAGAGCAGGACGGCCAGCGAGAACCGGTCCGTTGCGATACTCGGCCCTTTCTCTCCCCGCACGACTTCCGGGGCCATGAAGTCCGGAGTGCCGAGGATACCCACTTCGGAGCCGTCGATGACGACGTTGTCGTTGTCGCAGATGGCGACCTCTCCGCTCGCGGGATCGAAAAAGACATTTCCGAACGAGATATCGCAGTAGCAAAGCCCCTTGGCATGAAGCTGGTAAAAGCTATTCGGAAGCTCGATAGCTGCCGTGAACAAAGCGCGAAAGCTGGTTTGGATGGTGCGCTTCATCAGGTCGAACAGGCTCTTGAAACGAGGTTCGCGCAGCGGCATCAGGTATCCGTATCCCGGCACGCCAGGCGCAGAGACGATTTCGATGGGCCAGAGGAAGCGGTCGTTTGGCTTGCCTTTTTGGATCAGGGTGTTCAAACCGGCGCGCTGCTCCGCGGTGGCGGCCTGATTGAAGTACCACTTCAGGGCAACCTGGGTTTGCGCCAGGCTTGCGCGGTAAACCTCTCCCTGACCCCCGCCGCCCAGGAACCGTTCCACTTTGCACCGCAAGCCCGAAGATTCGCCAACCACCTCCTGGCCGGTCCGAAGCAGTGAACTCATAGGCATTCTCCTTTTTGAGCAACTTCACGGTGTTGACGGCGCGGCTGCCGGTTCACCGCGGCCGGCCTCGATGATGTCATTTCTGACAACCAGGCCCACCGTGATGTCGTCGCCGCTCCCTCTCAGGGAAGTCTCCGACAACCACTCGGGCAAGTCGTTTTTCACGCTCTCCCAACCCTCGCATCGTATGGCGCCCAGGATATCGGCGCCGACCTTCAGGAACCCGCTGTCGTCCCGGTACGAATTCGAATAGCCGTCGGTTGCCAACAGAATCATGGCCGGGGTCCTCTCCGAGAACACCTGAAAGGCAACCCTGAAATCCCTCCAGGCCTGCGGCGTGCACAAAGACGTAGTTTCGTTGGCGAAAAGGCGGTCGTCTTTGTCAAGAGGACGAACGCATTCCCCTTCATCCGACACGCACAGAATGTCCCCATCCCCAAGCTGGCAATAAACGGCGAAACTCCCGGTCATCCCAACAGCAAGGATTGTGGAGCCATAGGCAATCAGCGGCCCACTCCCAACCTCAACCCGCGACCCGCCGTCCGGTTCCCGGAGATCGATATCGACCGCTTCGATCCAGCGCTTCACAATCTCCTGCGGCAGTGCACCGCCCGCCATGCGCTTGATGGCGGAGAGGCTTACGGGGGCGTCGTGGGGCCCGATGAGCGTCAGGATCTCTTTGACCGCCGCCTGGACGGCAAACCGGGAACCCCGATCGCTTCGAAACGATTTTGCGCTGCCGTGACCATCCGCCGCCGCCAGGACCACGGCGCCGCCATCCCGATCCCAGCCGATGCTGTCCTGATTGGGCCGCCCGTCGCGGGAATGCGTGGCGCCCCGAACGGAAGCCCCGAACATCTCCCAGTGAATATCGCCCATGTTGCCCCCCAGGGATAGCCACAGCTACCAGACGTCGACGGAACCTGCGGGCGTCACGGGGTCGGGAGGAGGAGGTATGGGCACATTTCCGGCCGGAGCAACCGCGCCTCTCACCTGGCTCGCGGGCGAGCTGGCCGATTTCAGAACGGCAGTCGAGGCCCATTTTACGTAAGCGGTGAGCGACTCGACATTGTTAGCTCTCAAGGGTTTCAACTCGCAATTACCGATGAACTGCTGGAGGCAGTCGAGATCGGCATCGTCCCCAATGGCGATTGCGATCCGGACCGCCTTTCTTCCCCAGGGCCGGCTCATTAATTCGTCAAGCCCAGCGGCGAAGTCATCCGTGGGCTGTCCGTCCGAGATCAGCACGAGCGGGGAAATTCAGGATCAGGTTGTAGCTCACCTCGACGTCACTGGCGTATGCCACGCGCAGACATTGAATGTTGGCCATAAC
>JBAVIH010000160.1:0-14839 GCA_049686695.1 Bryobacteraceae bacterium
GGGTTCGTCTTCCTCATTTCGGGCAGTTGGGCGCCGTTAGTGAAAAAGATGTCCAGGCGGCCGTCGTTGTCGAAATCGAACAGAGCGACGCCACCGCACATCGGCTGCGGAAAATACTTGTGGCCGCCCGGGCTGTTGTTGCTGATATAGGAGATCTTCGAGCGTGGAGCGACGTCCACGAAGCCAGGCCGCTTGGGCGCCTGCGCGGACGGCGCGGACAGCAGTGCCATGCATAAATAGGCGCCGGGCAAGGAGATGAGAAGAGCGATCGTGCGCCGCATGGTAGACTGAGATTTCCGAGACGTGAAAGCTTTCATCCCTATTGTAGTCGGAGTCGGCGCGCTTCTGGCCGGATCCGCCACGGGCCCCATCGTCTTCGAAGAGATCGCGGAACGCTCCGGCCTGACGTTCGTTTCCGACAGTTGTCCGACTCCGAACAAGAATCAACCCGAAACCATGGTGGCCGGCGTGGCGCTGTTCGATTACGACAACGACGGCTATCTGGACGTCTACGTGGTGAACGGTGCGGCCATCCCGTCGCTCCGGAAAGAAAGCCCCAAGTACTGGAATCGCCTGTATCACAACAACCGCGATGGAACCTTCACCGACGTGACCGAGAAAGCGGGGGTGGCGGGCGAAGGCTACGGCATGGGTGTGGCCATCGGCGACTACGACAACGATGGCTGGCCCGATATCTACGTGGTCAACACGGGAAAGAATCAACTCTTCCACAACAACCGAGACGGCACGTTCACCGACGTCACGGACAAGGCAGGGGTGGGCGGAGGCGTGCTCGATGGCAAGAAGATGTGGTCCGTCTCGGCCGCCTGGGTAGACTACAACAACGACGGCCTCCTCGACCTGTTTGTCTCCAACTACTGCAAGTGGGAAGTGAACAAGGACCCTTTCTGCGGCCCGAAACCGGAACTGCGCGCGTATTGCCATCCGAACAATTACCCGAATCTGCCGAACACGCTGTACCGCAACAACGGCGATGGCACCTTCACCGACGTGTCAGCCGAAACGGGCATCGCCAAGTACTTCGGCAAGGGAATGGGCGTCGCGGTCGCCGACTACGACGGCGATGGCTTCATGGATATCTTCGTGGCCAACGACAATCGTCCCAACTTCCTGTTCCACAATCTGGGCGGCAAGAAATTCGAGGAAGTCGCGCTGGAATCGGGCGTCGCCTATACGCAGAGCGGCAGCGCCATTTCCGGCATGGGCGCCGATTTCCGGGACGTGGACAACGATGGCCGTCCGGACATCTGGCACACCGCAGTGGAGAACGAGTCCTTTCCATTGTTTCTAAACCGCGGAGACGGCCAGTTCTGGGAGAGAACCTTGCCAGCGCACCTGCAGGGGACGCGCGACATGTCCGGATGGGGGAATGGAATCTTCGATTTCGATAACGACGGCTGGAAGGACCTGTTCGTGGCGCGCGGCAATGTACTGGACAACGTAGCGCAATTTTCGAACCGGCATTACGAGGAGCCCAACGCCGTTTTTCGCAATCTGGGGAACGGCAAGTTTCAGGATGTGAGCGCCGAAGCCGGTCCCGACTTCCAGAAGGCGGCGGCGCATCGCGGAGTGGCTTTCGGCGACGTCGATAACGACGGACGGATTGACGCGGTGGTCGCGGTGCTAAACGGCAAAGTGAAATACTTTCACAATATTTCGAAGAACTCGAACCACTGGATTCTGCTGAAGCTGATCGGCAAGAAGAGCAACCGCATGGGACTGGGGGCGCAGATCCGCATCACCGGCGAGGACGGCGCGAAGCAGTACAACCAGGCCACCACCGCCGTGGGCTATGCCTGCGCCAGCGACTCACGCGTACACTTCGGTTTGGGCGCCTCGAAAACGATCCGCGAGATCGATATCAAGTGGCCCAGCCGCATCCACCAGGTGTTGCACAACGTGGCGGCGGATCGGATTCTGACGATCGAAGAACCGGCCCAGTGACGATGCCCCGCCGGGTTGCCTCGGTTTCCAAGTTGCAATTACCATAAGCTTGAATGGCGCGACGATTCTACTTCGTGCTGGCCCTGCTATCGCTCCAGTATCTGGCCTCCGCCCAGAACCCTCCCGAGCAGATTCTGCAGCAGGCCATCGCCTTCCATCAAGCCGGCGACACGGAAGGCGCCATCCGGCAATACCGGGCTTACTTGAAACTGCGGCCCGACTCGCCCGATGTGCGCTCCAACCTGGGAGCCGCGCTCGCCAGCACCGGGCGCTACTCCGAAGCCATCGTCGAGTATCAAGCAGCGCTGAAGCACGGGCCGAGGGATCCGCGCATCTGGCTGAATCTCGCGCTCGCCCTTTACAAGGGAGGCCAGATCTCGGACGCGGCGCAGGAATTGGCGGCCCTGCACACGGCCCAGCCAGCCAATCCGCAAGTGGTTCTGTTGCTCGCCGATTGCTGGCTCCGGCAGGGAGAGAACGCCAAAGTCATCGGACTGCTGGCGCCGCTCGAAAAGCAGAACCAGGGCGACCTGGCTATCGCTTATATGCTGGGCATGGCCCTGTTGCGCGACAAGCAGATCGATCGTGGACAACAGATCGTCGATCGAATTCTGCGCAACGGCGACTCGGCGGAGGCCCGTCTGCTGCTGGGAATGGCCAAGCTCGAGGCGCTCGAATACCCCGCCGCCATTGCGGACCTCGCCAAAGCCGCCGAACTGAACCCGCACCTTCCGGACCTCTATTCGTACCTCGGCCAGGCGGAGATGGACAGCGGCGATATGGCGGCGGCGCGCGCGGCGTTCGAGAAGGAACTGGCGCAGAATCCCAACGACTTCGAATCCAACCTGCGGCTGGCGGTGCTGCTGAAGGAGGATGGCGATTACGATCGGGCGCGCGAGCTGCTGGCGCGGGCCCTCCGCGTCCGTCCCGGCGACCCGGGCGCGCTGTACCAGGTGGGCGCCATCGATCTGGCGGCGGGCGATATGGATCGCGCTTGCGCCACCTTGGAGAAGGTCGTGAAGCAGTCGCCGCAATTCCTGGAGGCGCACGTCTCGCTCGCCCAGGTCTACTACCGCTTGAAGCGCAAGGCCGACGGAGACCGCGAGCGGGCGTTGGTGCAGGAACTGAAGGCCCAACAGGACGCGAATCAGTCCGGGGGGAAATCGCAATGACACCGTTCAGGGGCCAGGCGATTCTCAACGCATAAACAGTCCTGGTGTCCCGGATACCGTCACACTCGGGCGCGCGGCCTGATACAGTCACCGGTGAAGGGAGGACATATGAGGTTCCCTATGTCCATAATCCGACTGTTTGCGATTGCGCTATTGGCAGCCGCCGGCGCCGCGGCGCAATCCACCACGGTCAATGTGAAGGTCGCCAATCAAACGAACACCTCGGTTGGCGTCAGTGGCCGCCTGCAGCTAGCCATGTCCACCTCGTTCCAACTGGCCAGTTGGGACGACCAGTTTTTCGGCGGAGCGCCGTACGCCACGGCGGAGATGACGGCTCTTAATCCGTGGCATACGCGGGTACAGGTGGTTTCGGATGGCATTCCGCTCACCGGCCCCGACGCTTGGGATTTCACCGAGCTCGACACTATGCTCACGCCCATTCAGGGCGCCGGCGACCACAGTCCCGAGTTCCAAATCGGCACGGCCCCGGCTTTCCTGAGCAATTCCAGCGGCCAGATTCTCCCCGCCAGCATCGCGAATTTCGCACAGATGAGCGCCAACCTGGTCCGCTACTATAACACCGGCGGGTTCACCGACGCCGGGCAGTTCTATCAAAGCCCCACGCCTTACCCGGTCACTTGGTGGGGCATTTTCAACGAGCCGGACATCAACGGCGTTACGGCGGCCGAGTACGTGACCCTTTACAACACGGTCGTGCCCGAAATGGCCCAGGTGGACCCATCCATCAAGTTCGTGGCCGTCGAGCTTGCGGGGAGAGCCGAAACGTACCTGCCGACCTTCGTGACCGGCGTCACCGCTCCGGTGGATGTGGTGGCCAAGCATTTTTATTCCACCTGCAGCCAGAAAACCTACGACCAGGTTCTCTTCTCCACGATTCCCTCATTTGCCGGCGAGGTCCAGACCATGTATGGCGAGATGGCCAAGAACCCCGCCCTGGCCTCGGTGCCCGTTTGGATCACCGAGAACAATGTGAACGCCGACTACGACAAGGGCGGTGGGATCAGCGCCTGCAACTCACCTTCGCCGTTTGTGCTCGACAAGCGCGGCAGCAGTCCTTTCTTCGCCGCGTGGCGTTCTCTGGTATTCGAGCAACTTGGCGAAGCGGGCGCCCAGGCCCTGTACCACTGGGGTTTCGGCAGCGACCGGCAGTACGGCGAGATAGGGAGCGCAACGGGAGGTCCGCCCTACAGTCAGCAACTCAGCTACTGGGTGGATTATTATCTGTCTCACTGGCTCCCCTCGCCGCCCGGTCAGGACATCCTGCAGACGACCGCCACGGGCTGCTGCACAACTGACGTCGCGAATGGTTGGGAAGGCGCCGGCGGACTCCCGATCGATACCCAGACGATGGCGGCGCGCAACATGGACGGGTCGGTGGTGATCCTGATGTCCAACTACGCGCTGGCGCCTGTCCAGGCCACCCCGTCCAACGGTAATACTACCGTCAACTTCGACAATAACGGCACCGGCGCGACGCGCACGTTTGCGTTGGATCTTTCGGCGTTGGGTGCCTTCACATCGGCCACACTGGTGACGCTGGATGCTTCCACGCCACTGCCGGGCGGACCCGCGCCCCAATCGCTCACTCCGGCCCCGCAGATGCAGGTCACGGTGCCGGGTTATGGAGCGGCACTTTTGCGCCTGGCGAACGCTCAGCCCACGCTATCCGCGGCGGGCGTGACCAATGCCGCAAGCGGCGCCGGCGGCACCGTAGCTCCGGGGGAAATTGTGGCGCTCTATGGAACGGCGCTCGGCCCCGCCACGCCCGCGCTCCTGGAACTCACCAATCCACTCCTGGTGTCGAATGCGCTGGCGGGAGTGCACGTTTTGTTCGACGGCGTGCCCGCGCCGATCGTCTATGCTTCGGCCGGACAGGTCAACGCGGTGGTGCCCTACACGGTGGCCGGTCAATCCGCCACGACGTTGCAGGTGGAGTATCTAGGGGCCGTTTCGGCGCCGGTCTCTCTGCCGGTAGCCGCTGCGGTGCCCGGCCTGTTCACGGTCAACTCTCGGGGCTTCGGTCCAGGCTCGGTTCTGAATAACAGCGACTCTAGCTTGAACACCGCCGCGAATCCCGTCCCGCGCGGCGACTGGGTGCAGATCTTCGCGACCGGCGCAGGCGTGACCACGCCCGCCAGTGTGGATGGCTTGCTGGTCACCGCACCATATCCGCAGGTGCCCGCCAATGTCCCTGTTACCGTCACCATGGGAGGCCTTCTCTGCCAGACCAACTACGCTGGCGCCGCGCCGTACCTGATTTCGGGCCTGACGCAGATCAACGCGCAGGTGCCGGAGGGTGTGACGCCCGGCCCGAGCGTGCCGCTGTTAGTCACCATCGGAGGCACAAGCGCGCAGGCCGGAGTCACTCTGGCAGTGCAATAGGCGATCCGCGGGCAGCAGTTTGCAGTGAACTCGAGCGACCACCGCATTTCGATCATCGTCCGCTACTAATGGATCGTGACTGGCGCCTCCAGACGTAAATCGCGAGACGATGCGCCCACGTACATTCTGCGCAGCCCGGTTGCGGTTATCCAGGACTTGGAGGCTGTCGACCAGTATTGAAACCGGCGCAGCGGAAGATGCAAGGAGACGGTGCGCGATTCGCCAGGGCTAAGCGTGATTCTGTCGAAGCCCGCCAATGCATGGACCGCAAACTTCGCTCCGGCAGGCCGATCGCCTGGAGCACCGAGATAAACCTGCGGAACCTCATCACCCGCGGTCTTACTCGAGTTTTTGACCTGAAAACTCACGTCCACTCCGCCGTTATCGGCGGACACAACCCTCAGCCCCGAGTATTCGAATTTCGCGTACGACAATCCGTAACCAAAAGGAAACAACGGATCGATGCCCTCTTTGTCAAACCACCGATAGCCGACGTAAATGCCTTCGGAGAAAGTTGTTTTGCCGTCCACTCCTTTTTTCGTGCGTTCCGGATAGGCCGGGTTGTTCGCCGGCATGTCTTCGAAACGTCTCGCCCAGGTGAACGGCAGACGTCCGGCAGGGTTCTTCTTGCCTAGTAGGATGTTGGCCGTCGCCCAACCGCCTTCATCGCCCGGCCACCACATTTGCAGCACTGCCTTGACGTTCTTCAGCCATGGCATCGCAACCGGCTGACTTACATTCAGCACCACGATCGTGTTCGGATTCACTGCCGCCACGTCTTCGATGAGTTTGTCCTGATCGCCTGGAAGAGCAAACTCGGGCCGGCCGCGGCTCCAGGCAAAGACCACAGCAGTCCTGGCCCGTTTCGCCGTGGCTATCGCAGCATCATGATTCGCCTTCTGCTGTTGGGGGGTCACCCAGTTCAAGCGCACCTGCGCAGGATTGTTGGAGCTGTCCGGGCGCGTCGAGACGGTAATGGCATGGGGGCCGGCGGACAGGTGCAGTTCTATACGGACGTTGTCCAAGCCGTCGGTGGTGGGCATAATATCGTCCTGGCCAGCCTGAGTGACGTCTCCGTGGATCCAATTCAACCCGACGCGGGCCACGCGCTTGCCGTCGACCAGCAGATTCGAAAAGCAGCCCAGAACCTGGAGATGCAGCCGATACGCACCCGTTGCCGGTATGGTCAATGTTCCCCGCCATTTGTTGGTGGAGTTTGCCGGCAATGCCTTTCCGTTGGACTTGGTGAAGTCAATCTGCGAATCCACTTGCGCAGGAGCGCCGTTACCTGAAATCCGCTCGATCCCAGGCTTGCCATCGTGCGACAGGAACTCCGGCGGCACAGGCGTACCCGTGAGATCGTTCGCTACAGCATAGGTGAGCTTCACACCTTCATCGGAACCCGTGATTCTCTTCAGAGCCTCCAGCGTGCCGATCTCGCGTTCCGGCAACCCTACTGCCTTCTCGCCGGTCATTCCAACGGCAATCGTCTGGCCCGCGCCGGGACCGATCAGCACGAGCGACTGTAAGTCGCTCTTCTTCAGCGGAAGCGACTCACCTTCGTTTTTCAGTAGAACTGCGGCATCCTCGCCGGTCTTTTGAACGATTCTGGCGTTCTCGGCTACCGCGGAAGGCGTGACACCGTGCTTCGACTTGCCGTCGAGCAGACCGAATTTGTCCATCTGGTTGAGGACGCGCCCCGCAGCCACGGTGATGGTCGCCTCTGTCACCAGGCCGTCCTGGACTTCTTTCCTGAGATTAGTTGCCGGCTTCGGCTCTGGTTGCGAAACCCACGGCGGCCCCGCGGGTTCTTCGGGCAAGCCATCCCGCGTCGCATCTTCCGCGTCCTCGGGATCGGGCGGCCCGGGAGACACAGGCGTTCCGTTCTCGAAATAGGAAGGTCCATTCCAGGAGACTGGAAGCGGTCCCGGCATTTCCAAATCCAGGCCGGCGTTGATGAAGTCAGTCGCATGTGTGGCGCCCCAGTCAGACGTCACGAACCCCTTGAATCCAATCTCCTTCTTGAGTATCCCGTTGAGCGTTTGGGAGTTGCCGCAGGAGTAAGGTCCATTGACTTTGTTGTACGAACACATTATGGAAGACACTTCGGCTTCGGCCGCGTCGGCAAAGGGCGCGGCGTAAATTTCGTGTAGAGTTTGCTGATCCACGAACACGTTTGTGCCGTCAGTGTCGTATCCCACGTAGTGTTTCGCTTGCGCCATGACTCCCTGGCCCTGTACGCCGCGAATGAATGCCGCACCGATCTGACCGGTCAGCAGCGGATCTTCACCATAGGTGTTGTAACCGCGGCCGTACATAACGTCCCGATCGATGTTAATAAAAGGCTGAAGCACTACGTCAATGCCGTGCGCCCTGGCTTCCCTCGCCACCAGAATGCCGTTCTGCTTTGCGTCCTCACGGCTAAAGGTCGCGGCTAGTCCCATCGTCGCCGTGGGTGCGGTGGATGGGACGCGCGTCAGCACGCCAGGGGGCCCGTCCGCCAACCGCAACGAAGGAATCCCCAGGCGAGGGATCCCCGCCAGGTAGCCCGCTTGCCCCTGGTTCGTGGATGGGTCTTCGCCGGTTCCGTGGACCATCGCTATTTTCTCTTCGAGTGTCATCTGGCTGAGCAGCTTATCGACACGCGGGTTGCCGGTCACGGTGGGCGCCGTTTGCGCCGTCGCGAATGTCGCACAGATGCAAATTAGTGCCATAGGCGCAGCGACTGCAAAACACTTGTGAAACTTGCGATCACTCAAAATCGTGCACTGCTGATGGAGTAGGACCATCTTGATCAATTGCCCTGCTGGACTCGGCATCGGGATACTCTCCTGTCGGGAATACGCTGCCACCGGTGTGGCTTGCTTCAGACACACGACGGCTTCCCGCTCACTGTACCGCACTTCCTTCCGCTACTGCACCGGCCTTCGTCTCATTCACCGTCGCTGCGCCGGCCCGGCTGCCGTGCCTTACAATAGGGCGGGGACGCATGGGCCGGATTTGCCGCCGCTTCGCTGCGCTTGGATTCGCCTGGTTGGCCGCGATCCTGCCGGCCCAGGAGCCGCAGACGGCGGAGAGTTCCGGCACCGTCATCCGCAGCAACGTCCGCGAGGTGGTGCTGGACGTAGTGGTGCGGCGCAAGAACCTTTCGCTCGCGACCCGGCTCCAGGCATCGGATTTCACGGTCACCGAAGACGGCGTGCCGCAGACCATCCGGTGGTTTCGATTGGTTGGCGGACCCGAGGCGCAGGTCATCGCCGCGCCGCCCCGGCCAACTGGCGGACCACCCGTCCCGATCGCAGTCCAGGCGAACTCCACTCGGGAGCCGAATTTCGTTTCCATTGTCTTCGATCAGATGGGGGCCGACTCCAGGCAAAACGCGCTCAATGCTGCCACCGATTTCCTCGATCAGGAGTTTCAGGACAACACCTACGCCGCGATCTTCCGGTTGAACCTGCGCCTCAACGCCATCCACGGATTCACCAATGATCGCGCGGCGCTCAAGGAAGCCGTGCGTAAGGCCGTGAACGGCAACGCGGTGGAACTCGCGGCGGCGTCCGCCAACGTTTTGAACGAGACCGATTACACCATCACCGGTAGCGAAGGTGGGGTGTCCATCAATTCCGGGATCGACTTGACGCAGACGCCCGACTTCTCGACGAGCCCCGCAGCGGCGAATCCACTTTCCGAGTCGCAGCAGGCGCTGGCGGCCATGATCACCAACCAGAGGGGGATGGTGGACGACATTGCCGGCATGAAGGTGTGGGACGCGCTGTTGCAGATCATCCGGCAGGAGTCGGCGCTGCCCGGCCGCAAGACAGTGCTCTACCTTTCCGACGGTCTCCTCGAGCCGCCTGGCCGCCACGATTTCGTACAGACCGTCATCAGCGCCGCCAATCGCGGCGGCGTGACGTTTTACTGCATCGATGTCCGCGGATTGACTCTGGCGTCCTCCAATGGGATGGCCGTCGGGCTTACGCAATCCGCCGCCGCTACCGGCAGGACTCAGTGGACCACGCCGTCCTCGCCCTCTGCCGCCATGGCCCAGGCCAAGCAGTTTGACGTAATGCAACAGGCCGCGGCCGCCCACATCCAGCTCAACATGGCGGAACTGGCGGAAAGCACCGGCGGCTTCGCCGTGTTCAACACCAGCTCCTTCAAGAAGAGTATGGCGCGCATCATGGAAGATGTGCGTACTCACTACGAGATCTCGTACGTGCCGGCGTCGGGCATATACGATGGCAAGTATCGGAAGATCAAGGTGACGGTGACGGATCCGAGCCTGCTCGTCCAGACGCGAGACGGGTATTTCGCCCTTCCAGAGCTGAACGGCGGCGCGCTCCAGCCCTTCGAGGTGTCCGCCCTTCACGTGTTGAACGGCGGCCCGCGCAACGACTTCGGGTTCAGCGCCGCCGCCCTGCGATTCAAACCGGTACGCGAGGGTTACCGGTTCGAGATGGGTTTCGAGCTGCCCACCGCAAGCCTGACCACGCCCGAAGACGGGAACACGCACCGGGCCCGCGTGCATGCCGTTTTTCTCGCGCTCATCAAGGACGCCGGCGGCCAGGTGGTGGGAAAGGTCAGCCAGGAGATCGACCGCGAGGTTCCCGCCGACAAACTGGAGCAGTTCCGGCGCGGCGAAACGACGTTGACCTTGCCCTTCGAAGCAGCCGCTGGACGGTACACGATCGAAGCCGCCGCGATCGATCCCGAAGGGAACCGCGCCAGCACCAAGCGCCTTTCCCTGGTGGTGCCGAAGCCCGGCGAATCCGCGGTGAGCACCGTCGAAGTGGTGCACCGCATCGTGCCGCTCGAGGCGCCGCGCGATCCCGGCAATCCGCTGGAATTCGCGGGAGGCAAGGTGACTCCCGCGCTGAGCCAAACCGCCAGCGCAGAGTCCGGCGCTGCACTGTTCTTTGTAGTCTACACGGATCCGGGTGCTGGGCAGACAAGGCCCAAACCCCGCGTCACAGTGGAGTTTTTTCGCGACGGAAAGGCCGTAGCGCAGACCAACCCGGACGTCGGATCGCCCGACGAGCTGAACTCGTTCCCCATCCTGCAATTTACAAAACTGCCCGCCGGCGACTACGTCGCGCGCGTGACAGTGGAACAGGGCGGACGAGTGAGCAGCGAATCCACTTCGGTCAGCGTGAACCCGTAAGGGTTTCGGAACCGGCTTCCCGCGCGCCAGTTCTTACTCCCGCTTGCCCCCACCCCGAGCCTGGGCTGCCTCGTAGCTCGCGATACTCGTGTTCAGTGCCCGCACCAGGTCCTGCCGGTTCCGCGCCTGCGCCACCTGTAGCGACCGGCGCGCCGTCTCCAGCGCGTCGCCCCACCTGCCCAACTGCGCGTAGACCGCGGCCAGCATGCCGCCAATCGCCGGGTCCTGCCCGGCGGCCGCCTTCTCTAAATGCGAAGCCGCTTCGTCAAACCTCCCGCGCGTGGCCAAGAGCCGTCCCAGATCGAAATGCAGTTTGACCGAGTTTGGATCGGCAGCCAACGCCCTCTCGAAATGCGGAATCGCGTCGTCGAACCGGCCCTTTTCCAGCAGCGCCCCCGCCAGGTTCGCGTGGATCGCGCCAGAGGCCGGGTCGCCCGCCAACGCCTTCTCGAAATGCGCGATGGCTTCGTCCAGCCTTCCCGCCTTGGCCAGCGCGATCCCCAGGTTGGCGTGCGCCTCCGAGTCCCCGGGGCTGAGTTGCAGCGCCTTCTCGCACTCCGCAATTGCGTCGTCCGTCCTGCCGCGCTCCGCCAATGCCGCGCCCAGGTTGCTGTGCGCCTTAGCGTCCCATGGACTCAGTTGCGCGGCCTTCTCCAAATACGGAATGGCATCGTCCAGTTTTCCCGCGCGCGCCAGCGCGATGCCCAGGTTGGTGTAACCATCCGGATAGTCTGGCTCGGATTCCATCGCCTTCCGGTAATGGGCCATGGCCTCGCCGGGCCGGCCTGCCGTTTCCAGCAGCACACCCAGGTTGCTGTGGGCCTTGGCATCGTCGGGGCTCAGCGCCAACGCTTCGTTCCATTTCGCAATGGCCGCCTCGTATTCGTTCTTCTGCCCCAGTTCCGATGCCACGTCGAACAGCCGGTAGAACTCCGTAGCCGGCGCGTCGATCCTTTCCATGCCGTCCGGCGATATGTTGACGAACTCCGGGATATTCACGGCGCGGTTGGCGGCCGTCGCGTTTTCGATCAGGATCGCCGGACTGTCGTTGCCGTTCTCGTCTAAGTGGGTCAGGTACATCTGCGTGTACAGCGAGCGCGCCTTCGAAGAGAACACCAGCCATCGCCCGTTCGGCGAAAAACTGTGCCACGAGTTCATGCGCCACGTATTGCACTTGAGCGGCCGCGCCACCCCGCCCGTGGCCGGCACGATGAACAACCGGCTATCGGGACGCATCAACAAGCCGTTGTGACATTCGACGAAGACGATCCATTTCCCGTCCGGCGACACCTTCGCGAAATTATTGCTCATGCCGTTCCGCGAAGCGCCTTCGATGCGCTCCGCCTGGCCGCCGCGTCCGCCGTTGAACGGAATCCGGTAGAGGTCGTACCGAATCTGCGTCTCGTCCGGACTGTCGGCGTATTCCGACGCCTTTTGTCCCGCCGGATACGGCTCCCTGGCCTCCGCTCTCGCAAACACCAGGTACTTGCCATCGGGACTCCACACCGCATTAGTTTGCACATAGCGCGCATCGTCGGCGCCCGGCAACGGCTGTAGTTGGCCCGCCGCACGGCTGTACCAGGCCAGGATGCCGCGCGTGGGATAGAATACCTGCCCGAAGCCGTAATCCTTGTAACCCGCGTTGTAGATACGGTCCGCCAGTCCGCGCGCCAGTCCGTTCACGTTCTGCGTGCGGCGCACGCGCGGATCGTCGATGGTCGTCACTACGTACCGGCCGTCGGGCGACACCTGGGACATGAAGCCGAACCGCTTGGCGGAAGGCCCATCGGTCTTCACCGGCGCCTCGCCGCGAAAGGAACTCCACCGGATCACGTCTTCATCCCGGATGGACATCTCCTTGCGCACGGGAACCATCGCGTACAGGCCCTTGTCGTTCTGGGGGCCGTCCACATCCAGCCCGAGTGTGTGGCCGTCGAGCGAGAAGGAATGGCAGTTCGCACAAGTCGGCAGACCTTGCATCACCACCTTGCTTTGCGTCTCGCTCACATTGCGCAGACGCCAGGCAATCAACCCGATGGCAAAGGACGGCAGCGGCTTGATCACCCCATTCACGGTCGGGCTGGGGATCAGCGGCACGTCCCGATAAAAGATAGGCGCGCCAACCGGGTCTTGCGAAGTCTCGATGGAGATGCGGCCGCGCGAAACAGCGCGGATGTCGTTCGGGTCCGCGAATCCGGTGATGGTGACGGTGGCGGCGCCCTTCGTGGAATCGCTCTTGATGGCCGCCCAGGTCTGCGGATCGGGCTTCCAGGTGTGCGCCGCGGCTTGCTCCGGCGTGAGTGTGGGCGGCACAGCCCCCACGCAACGCACATCGCTCTCGCCGACTCGCAGAAGCTCGCCGCTGGATTTCACCCGCAAACCCGCCGCGCCGCCGGCGAGTTTCACTTCGATCCGCCAATGTGTGGCGCTTGCTTCGGCGTCGCGCCATAAGAATGTCGGAGGCGCCAGGTCGGGCGGGAAGATCGCCCCGTCAGCCGGATAATCGATGGTGATCGGGGCTACGCTCTGCGAGCGCGGACCGGGCCCCGCCGCGATCGCGGCCGCGGCACACATGCAGAGCAGGCAGATCCTGAAATCCCTCACGCTGGCTCTCTATTCTATCGCGGAGGGCCGGCTTTAGCCATGGCCCTAAGGACCATCAGTTTGCTTCGATCTTCACGTCGGTCTGTACGACCGATTCGGTACCGCCCTGCCGGGCCGCGGCACGGACCTGGTAGACGCCCGGCGGAATGGGGGCTGCTGGAATGGTCAGCACATATGGGATCCGGCCCTGAGCGTCGGCGTCCGGTAGTTCCATCGGAATCTTCGTCAAGCTCGTGCCGTCCTTCAGAAACTCGATTTCCACGGTAGGCTTGGCGGAAATCGAAGGGTCTGGATAGACCACGAAAAACAGCCGCAAATTCGAATTCTCCCCTCGAGGCACGCTGTTATTTAGAGTCGGCGTGATGCTGCCGCCTTGGAACTGGAACGGCTCGTTGGGATTCAGGCCCTTCGCATTGGGTGTGTAAGAACGCACCGAAGTCAGCGAGGAGATGCCCACGCCTTTGCCTGTCGGCGCCACCGTGAACTCGCGGCGCTCGACTCCTATCTTGCCGCTCTCACGGTCCATGACCGCGGTCTCCAGGCTATATTTTCCTTGCGGCAGATCGAACGCCATCTTCTCCACGAAATTGCCCATCTTCAACTGATCGGCCGTGACGTGGACAGGACGGTCGCGGGTCAGCTTGGGACCGGTCACTTCGCCCTTGGCGTCCTTCACCAGCGCGGCTACCGAGAAGTGGACATTGAACCCGGCCGCATCCGGTTTGGCCTGTAAGCCATGCAGCGGAACCTCAACCAATAGCGAAAGACCCCTGCTGTCGCTTCGCGGCTGCTGCAGGACAGCGTCCGCGCGGAATTCGACGTCATGCGAAACCTGAGCCTCGGAGATCGCTTTCAGCAGCGGCAATTCAAAGGTCTGCAGGCCCGCGGCGCGCGCTTCCGGCGGTAGGGCGAAATAACCGTTGCGCGCTTGCAGAACCAGATTCTTGCGGCCGCTTTCCAGTTTCAGCTTGTGAAAGCTGCCGTCGTAGTTGTCGATGTGCGGGTCGTAGGTCAGCTCGTAGTAACTGGCGATCTCTTCGTTCACCTTGCGTAGCGGTGTGCGCAAGTCGTTGCTCTCGCCGAGCAGAAAGCCGCCGGTGGCTTCCGCCAGGTTGCGGATCGGAAGCTGCGTGTTGGCGCGCGAGGAGGTCTCGGCATCGTCCGACGATTTCATCTCGTCCTGGGTGGTGCTCTTCCCCTGCAGCGTACTGGTGGAGGAGGCCGCGCCGGCACGGCCCAACTGGTCGGTGGCTCCCGCATTCTGGTTGAAGGTCATCACGCCGCGGGTATCCACGGAGTAGAACGTGACGTTGAAGCGGTTTGCCATGCTCGTCAGATTGCTGAAGATCGCATCCAACTCAGGCGTCAAATACATTCCCGCGGTGAAGTACAGCACGGACTTGCGTCCAGGCATGGACTGCAGCCCCCGCACCAGGGACTCCAGCGCCGTGAGCGAAAGCCGCGTTTCCTGAGAAGCCATCGTCGCATCCATGCGCAGCATGTCGAGCATCACCGATGCGAGCTTGGCCTGCAC
>JBAVIH010000161.1:0-2926 GCA_049686695.1 Bryobacteraceae bacterium
CGCATGAATTCCTTCGCAAGTTGGCCCCAGGTCGCCCAGGGCGAGTACAACCCGTTCAGCCAGAACCCGGCCGTGTCGCCGTCGCCAGTTGCCTCCGCCCGCCACTCTCCGCGTTCCAGCATTGCCGGCTTGTGGTGATCCGCAATGGGGCCGTGGCAGCGCTCACACTCGTACAGTGCCGCCCCGGGTTTGCGGTCCGGCCACTTCACTCCGCTCCAGCGCAGAATCTGGAAGGCGCCGCAGTGCGGGCAAGGCACGTAATACTTCCGCTGGTCCGACTCCAAATACGCCTGCTCGATCCGGCTGACCTCCGCAACTGTCGGCGTCGACACCATTGCGATTTGCCGGTTGGCGAAAGTGCCGGTGCGCCGGATCGCAAGATCGACCGGATCGCCTTCCTCCGTGCCCGCCGCGCCGGTGGATGCCGACGGCGGATAGGCATCGACTTCGTCCATCAGCAGGAACCGCGCTGGCATGGACCGCAGCCCCACAGAGCTGTTGGCACCGGTGACCACCAGCACGCCGCCCGGAAATTCCTTCGCCAGGATCGTGTTGCCGGAATCGCGCTCACGCGGGTCGGACACCCGTTCGGCCAGCACGGACGTGTTCTCAATCAGCGAAGCAATCCTTTGGCGGGAAAATCGTTTGGCAAGCTCGACGGTCGGTTCCACCAGCATCGTCGGGCCGGGCGCGTAATGGATGATGTAGCCCAGCATGTTCAGCAGCACTTCGGAGCCGCCGATCTGCGCCGGCTTCATGAAGACCACGCGCGAGTACGGCGAGGACGGGCTGAGGCATTCCATGATCTCCCGCAGGAAAGGCGTCCGTAAAGTACGCCACCGGCCCGGCTCGCCGGCCGACACGCGCGACAGGATTCGGTGCTGGTCGCTCCATTGGCTGATGGTAAGGTCGGGATCGGGCCGTAGCGCAGTCGTTAGCGCGTTGCGAACCCCTCCCAGGATGGCTTGCTGATCAGATGGCGTCGATTGCATTGGCCAGCGCCTCCAGTGCGCGCGAGAGTTCGGTCTTCAGGGTCACATGGATTTTCTTGGGGTCGCTTTCCGCCGCCAGGACTGTCGCCAGCCGGTCCGGCAAGCCGAGGATGCCATCGCGGAGATCCCTGCCGGCATCGGCCATCGATTTCCGGACCACTTCGGCCTCGATCACCTTTCCCTGACGGACCTCATACTCCAGCTTCCGCAGCTTTGCCCGAAAAACCATTTCGACGGTTCGCGCTTGCGCGAAACTGGCGCCCGTCTGACCGCCAAGCGGATCGGCCGCCGGCCGAAACTGAGGCGGTGGTGTCGCTTGCAGTGGCTCGACATCGACGGGCCGATCATCGAGAACAGCGTCGCTGGCGGCCACATCCACCAGCTTTCCGCGCATCACGAGAATGCCTCGCTGCGCCAGGCGCGTAATATGCGAGCGGTTGACCTTACGGCGGCGGCTGTACTCCGCCATCGTCATCAGGCCCGGTGGAGACTGTTTCACCATGTGTTGACTCCAGTTGACTGGTGTTGACCACTTTTTTTGACCTGACGGTGCGCGAATGGCGCGGTTTTACCACGCGCGGCGCCGTCTGGGGGTCAGGTCCCACGTTTTCATTGAGATGCAATCGGGCTGCGATGAACTGCCCTAATACTGCTGCGTCCGATATATAAGCGGCCCTAATCATTGCCGCGCGGACTCATGCTGCGGCTGCGACCGGCCATCGGACGTAGCCAGAGCAGCTCGCTTGGCGCGGCGGGCCTGAGCCTCCTGGTACGCACGATAGTTGACCTCCTGAACGTGATCGCGGAAGAGGCCTTCCTTGGGGTGGAACAGCCATTTCATGGCCTCTTCGATCCGATCCGCCACCCCGGCGAGCAAGGTGAGCTGGAGCAGCGGTGCGTGCTCGCGTGTGTAGCGGATCAAATCCCCGAGCTGCGGGAAGTAGATTTCCTCGCCGCATTCACCGCCGAAGCCCACGATCGCCACGAACGGGTAGGGCGTCCGGTTACTTGCGGCGCGGTAGACGGCGATGTTGAACCCTTCCGCCGTGTCGCCTACCGTCTCCTCGGAAGGCAGGCCGCAGTGCCAGACGTAATCTTCGTCGTTCTTGGCTGACATGTCGCCCATCGGCGTCCATTTCAAATCGGTCGTCTCTGGCACCTCGATCAATTCGAGTGTGCCGTTGGTATATCGGTAAGCGTTCATGAGTTCATTCCTCCTGATCTGTATGCGGGCGGTTCACGGTTTCGGCTCGCCCGCGAGAGCCGAGGCCTTTTTTCGCAATTTGGGCAAACTTGATTCGCGAGCTAAAGCCTTTCGAATCAGCTTTATTCGCCTCTTTCGCTTTTTTCGCACGTACATATATTTCTGCTCCTGGCCGCCGAGGGGCCGGGTGGCTGTGGATATCAGGCTCCTTCTTCAGGTACCTAAGAGAAATAAGCGAATAAAGAGAAAAAAGCTGAAAAGAAAGAAGATCCTCGGCGAAAAGAGGATGGCAGCTTTGCGAAATAAGTCCGCTCATCGGCCTTCCTCCGCGGGAGCTTCCTGCCAAACTGCAAACCATCTCTCAACCGGCCGTCCTTTCGTTTTCTGCAGCTCGAACCGCGCCAAGCCACGGTTATGCAGCACCATCAGGGCGCGGCTGATCTCGGCCACGGATTTGTGCCGGTCAAACAGTGCAGCGATCTCGGTGCGCGTCAACCCAGCAGGAGCCGCCCGGAGCGCCCGCAAGATTTCATCGGCGGTCGGATCACCCAAGGCGTCGCCGAAAATGTACTTCGCCGAATCATCGCAGTAGCGCCAGACCTCCAATGCCGCGATGAGATGCTCCTTGCGAATCTCGCTGGCACCATCGAGCAGGGCGTAGATGAGCGAGAGCCGCAACGTCAGGGCGGCGGCGCGCGCCGTGCAGGCGCCGTACATGCCGTGGCGTTCC
>JBAVIH010000162.1:0-2481 GCA_049686695.1 Bryobacteraceae bacterium
TGCTGGTGGAGCCCACGGTCGAGCTGGCCAAACGCTTCTCGCGGCAGAGGATCGCGCCGTTGATCGAGAATACATCCGTCTTGGCAGAGCGCGTGTCCGACCCGCGCGAGCGCGATTCCGGCAATACGATTCTTGCGAAGGAATTTCCAGGTGGCGTGCTGGTCGCGACCGGCGCGAACAGTTCGGTGGGCCTGCGGTCCATGCCGGCGCGGTTCCTGCTGATGGACGAGGTTGACGCTTACCCGCCGTCGGCCTCCACCGGGGCGGCGGGAACAGAGGAGGGAGATCCGGTCGACCTCGCGATCCGACGCACGGGCACGTTTGCCAACCGCCAGATCGCCATGGTGTCGACGCCAACGATTGCGGAGGTCAGCCGCATCGAGCAGGCTTACCTAGAATCGGACCAGCGGAAGTATTACGTGCCATGCCCGCATTGCGGCACGTTCCAGGTCTTGCGCTGGGCCCAGGTCAAGTGGCCGGACCGGAAACCCGCCGAAGCGCAGTACGAATGTGAGCGCTGCCACGACCCCATCGCGGATCACCACAAACCGGAAATGCTGGAGCGCGGAGAATGGCGGGCGGAGGCAAACGGCGACGGCGATACCGCCGGCTTTTGGCTGAACGGGTTGTACTCGCCGTGGACAACCTGGGGCCAACTTGCGAAGGACTTTCTCCGCGCCCGCAAGTCGCCGGAGCGGATGCAGACGTTCACGAACACGGTTCTGGCCGAGACATTCCAGCAAGCGGGCATGATGAAGACCGAAGCTCATGAGCTGCTGGCGCGGCGCGAGCCATACCGTGCGGACCAGATCTTGCCAGTGGGCATTGTGCTGATTACCGCTGGAGTGGACTTGCAGGCCGACCGGATCGAGATGGAAATCGTGGGCTGGGGCCAAGACGAGGAAAGCTGGAGCCTCGCATACGTGGTGCTGCCGGGCGATCCGGCGCAGCGGGAACTGTGGGATATGCTCGACCAGGCGTTCTCCCTGACCTTTGAGCACCAGTGTGGCCGCGAGTTGAAGATCGCGGCGGCATGTGTGGACTCAGGCTTCCATCAGCCGACGGTACAACAGTTCTGCAACGAGCGGGCGCACCGGAGGGTGTATCCAATCAAAGGCATGGCGGGCCAGCGCCCCATCTGGCCGCGCATGCACGGGCAAAGCGCCGACCGGCGGCCGCTGTGGATGGTAGGTGTGGATGCCGCCAAGGAGGCACTTTACGCCCGGTTGAAGATCAGGGAGCCTGGACCGGGATTCTGCCACTTTCCGATTACCGACCAATACGATTTGGGCTACTTCGAGCAGCTCACGGCCGAGACCTGCCGAGTGCGCTATTCCAAGGGCTTCGCGCATCGCGAATGGACAAAGAAGGCCGGCGCCCGCAACGAGGCGCTGGACGCGCGCAACTATGCTTATGCCGCGCTGCAATCGCTGGTTGCGGGCGGTTTCCGGTTGAACAAACAGGCACGGCAATTCGAAGCGATACTTGCGGCAAAGGCCGCCGGCGACGATGTGCAGCGGCAACAGGCGCCGCAGCCGGCGCGTGATCGCCGGGGGCATCAACCATGGATCGAACCGCAACATTGGTTCAAACGCCGCTCCGATTATTGAGGGGAAGAATGGAACCGTGCATTCAGTCCGTAACCTTGAGTGGCCCGTGCATACTGTGTGGCGGGCGGGCCCAGAAGATGCACCGGCCCTTGTTCCGTCTTGGCTCGTTCTGCCCGCGTTGTTGCCCAGTGTGCGCGGGCCAGCCGGCTTCCGCGCCCGTCAAACCAGCGAAAGCCAGGGCGCAGGTTCCGGATGCTGACAAACAGAAAGAAGGCCGGTGGGGTCCACATCCGAATGATCCCTGGTATCGCGACGAGAGGCGCTATCCTCCCCCGTGGATACCGCGACGGCCCCATTGGTTCAAGTAGATCGTCTTGAGCATTCAAGAATGGCGACCGGAATCAGGTGAGAACGATGGTCGATTTCGCAGGGATCGCCAGTTTTTGGGAATCTTCGCTAGATTGGCGGGGCCCCACTAAATCTAAAAGGTGTTGGCCGAACTTCGCCGTATCGAGCGTTTGGAGCAGTACGCCGCCGGCGAGTTGATCCCGCGCACTGCACTAGTGGAGTATGTCACCACGCTCTCTTTCTTGCTCCGTGACGCCGTGCTCGCACAACCCGACCGCTTGGCGAACCACCTGGCAGGCGCGAGCGACCAGACGGAGATCTATCGAATGCTGCGTGCCGACGGTCACGCGCTCTTGGAGAAACTCTCAAGGGCCATCCGCGACGCGGACCCACAACGACAACCACCTGGCCGGTCATAATCCGGTTGTCAACTGGGGAAATTCCCCAGTCAGCCCGGGCACTATCGCACCATGACCGGAGGATGCTCGCGAAAAGTGACCCGCCAACGCACCATGACGGGGACCCGTTGGGAACGGGCGACTCTGGTAGATCGGACCCAAAGTGTGCTCCTGCCCGCCAGAAC
>JBAVIH010000163.1:0-13367 GCA_049686695.1 Bryobacteraceae bacterium
GGTCCCGAGCCGACAATCGCCGCGCGCTTTTTCGCGGCCCCGCCGGCGGTCCCGTCTTGCGCCGGCGGCTCGTCCCAGCCGCGCCCCATCGCCATATCGGCCACGAAGCGCTCGAGCCGCCCGATCGCCACCGGCTGGAACTTGGCGCCCACCACGCAGGTCACTTCGCACTGCGATTCCTGCGGACAGACGCGCCCGCACACCGCCGGCAGCGTGTTGGCCGCCTTCAGAATCTGGTAGGACCGCTTGATGTCCTTGCGTTGCAGCGCCGCGATGAAGCCCGGAATATCGATGCCCACCGGGCAGCCCGGCACACAGCGCGGTTTCTTGCAGCGCAGGCAGCGCTCGGCTTCGTGCAGGGCGCCTTCGAGCGACAGCCCCAGCGCCACTTCGTCGAAATTGAGGATACGGAGTTCGGCCGGCTGGTGCGGCATGGGCGCACGCTCGCGCGGAATGGTCTTGAGGTTCTTCGGCCCCGGTGGCACCGGCGGCGTGGCATCGGGCGTGGGCAGTTCGCAAGTCGAAATCACGGCGCCGCTGGATTCGACGTGGGCGCGCAGGCTGGCCAGCTTGGCGGATTCGCCGCGGAAGCGCTCGAGGGCGGCTTTTTCCTCCCGCTCGAAACGCTTCTGGCGGAGCGACAGCTCGTCGAAATTCACCAGGTGGCCGTCGAAATCGGCGCCATCCACGCAGGCGAATTTCATCTTGCCGCCCACCGTCACGCGGCACGATCCGCACATACCGGTGCCATCCACCATGATCGAATTCAGGCTCACCACGGTGGGCACGCCGAACGGCCGCGTGGTTTCCGAGCAGGCCTTCATCATCGGAATCGGCCCGATGGCCACCACTTCGCTCGCATCCTTGACGCGATCGAGGACGTCGGCCAGCGCGTGGGTGACGAAGCCCTTGCGGCCATAGCTGCCATCGTCGGTGGTGACGATCAACTCGTCGCTCACGGCGCGGAATTCGTCTTCCCAGAACACCAGGTCGCGGCTGCGGAAGCCCACGATCGAAACGGTGCGGTTGCCCATCTGCTTGTAGGCGCGCAATTGGGGATAAACCGGCGCCACGCCCAGGCCGCCGCCTACCAGCACCACCGTGCCGGGGAGTTTGCGGATGTGGCTGGGCAGTCCGAGCGGGCCGATGAAGTCCAGAATCGTGTCGCCCTCGCGCAGCGTCATCATCTCGAAGGTGGTCTTGCCGACCGCCTGGATGACCACCGTGACGGTGCCGCGCGCGGCGTCGAAGTCCGCTACTGTCAATGGGATACGCTCACCGTGCTGGTCGATGCGGGCCATGATGAAATGGCCTGGCCGCGCCGCCCGCGCCACGTCGGGAGCCGCTACTTCCCACAAAAATGTCGTTGGGCCGAATTGTTTCCTATGGGTGATGACAAACACTACACTTCTCCCGAAGCAACATAGTATCAAGATTATGGATAAACGGACCGATTACGGTGTAAATAGTTGCGCACAGGGGATCGGGCGGGGGTTCACGACGAGTTCGCTAGCCGGCTCAAATTGGGCTACTGGACCACACCGCCGCCGGACTGCGGCTCGAGCTTGATTTCGCCGAACGCGCTTTCATACTGGGTGACGTTCTGCTGGAGGACATTGAGCACCGCCTTGGCCTGCTGTGGGCTGACGTAGATGCCCTGAAAATTCTGGATGGCCACGGCGTCGGGCGAGGTCTGGCTGACGCGGCCGAACAGCAGAAAGAAATCCCACAGGTTTACCCGCACCTGGACACTGTTGGCGTAGTTCTCACGGTAATCGGGCGATTGGATGAGCTGGATTTTAGGGGGGGCTGGAGTCATTGCCTTTTCAGCGTAGCACCCGTTTCGGCGGGCGAGATTTAAGAATCTTAACGAATGTTTCCGAACCTTCGGCCCGCCGCGAGCGTCCCATGGACTGAGGGGAAATGGTCATGAGAACATTTGTTGAAAGCCACACGTTAGGGCAGGTTTTTTGCCCCATTTGCACCCATACGGTTCCGGCTGAACTCGATTTGCGGGGCAAACGTGCCAAAGTTGCCGAGGGACAGCGCTGCCCGCGGTGCCAGTCGCCGCTCGAAGTTGCGGTGATTGTGCAGATTCCGGAAGCTGCCTGAGAGGCGGCAATTAGCCCGCTTAGTACGTGTCAGCCAAGGAAACAACTTGTCCCACTGTACGGTTTCTGCCATAGTGGGATCAGCACGGGGAAGCCATGCGACGTAAGGTGAATCCAAAACCCGACCAGGTGGTTCCGGCGGAACTGCTGGAGCTGGCCCGCCAAGCCATCTCGGCGGACAGCCTGAAGAAGCCGGCCGGCAAATGCTCGGTCTGCGGAGCCGAGACTGCCGACGGTTCCGACGAGCCGCTTTGCTGGGTTTGCCGCCGTCTCAAGATCAGCGCATGGCGCGACATCGAGCACCAGATGCCGATGCAGGAATAGCCCGCCGGAGCTTCCACGTCTTCCGCCCCTTGCAGGGGTTGCGTCAGAACCCACGACTCGCCCATGGCTTACGCTGGCGGGCTGGAGCGGTTGTACGGCGGCTACGGAACGCGCTCCAGTTTCTTCAGCAGCCATGCCATATTCCGTCCCAGCACTTTCATGGTGCGGATACCTTCCTCGTCTTTTTCCACTTCGCCGGGTTCCCGTCCGATCCCGATGTTCCAGTAGGACGATCCGGGTATGATCATCTCGCTGATCAGGAAAAAGTGGTTCAGGGCATCGAACGCGTGCATCGCCCCCGCCCTGCGCACGGCGATCACCGCTGCCCCCACCTTGCGGCGGAACATGCCGCCATTGGCGCCTCCAACCATGCAGGCGCGGTCGATCAGCGCCTTGATCTCCGGCGAGACGTCGGCCACATAGGTCGGTGAACCGAGGAGAATACCGTCCGCCGCCGCCATTTTCTCGATACAGGCGTTCCCCACATCGTTGCTCTGCGCGCACCGCCCGTCCTTGCGGGCCGAGCACTCGCGGCACGCCAGGCACCCGTGAATCTTCGATCCGCTCAGTTCCACCAGTTCGGTTTCGATGCCCTCCTTTTCCACTTCGCCAAGCACATAGCGGAGCAGGATCGCCGTATTGCCGCCTCTTCTCGCACTGCCGTTGAAAGCGACTACCTTCATATATCGGACCTTTCGTTTCGAAACTTTATTCTCTCTCCTGGCGGCGCTGGCAGCGGCAACCGATGCATCCGCACTGTAGTAGCCTAAGGGGAAATATGCTATACGATCTGAAACTCGCGAAACCAGACGGTTGCGCCCTCCGGAGACGTATATGAGCGACCTGACGCGCAGGGATTTGTTCAAGACCAGTCTGGCCGCGCCGGCTGTGGTTGCGGCGGCGACGGAAGCCGCGAGAAGCGAGGAGGCACAAGCGCAAACCGCGCCGGCTGCGGCGCCGGCGTCCGCCCGCGAACGCCTGCTGCTCGATTTCGGGTGGCGATTCCACCTGGGTCATGCCACCGACGTGGCGCAGGATTTCGGTTTCAGAGGCAACTTCTCGAAGACTGGAAACTTCGGCTCGGTAAGCATGCCGCTGTTCGACGACAGCGACTGGCAGGCCGTCGATCTGCCTCACGACTGGGCCATCGAATTGCCCTTCCAGAACGATCCGGCGCTCACCAGCAAGGGGTTCTATCCATTGGGGCGCGCGTACCCGGCCACCAGCATCGGCTGGTATCGCCGCATCTTCGAACTCCCGGCTTCCGACGCCGGCAAGCGCATCACCATCGAGTTCGACGGCGCGTATCGCGAGGCCACGGTCATCTTCAACGGCTTTTACATCGGCAGGCACATCGGCGGCTACGATCCGTTCAGCTTCGACGTGACCGATTTTGCGACTCCCGGCGGCCGCAACGTGCTGCTGGTCCGCGTCAACGCGACCGAGAGCGACGGTTGGTTCTACGAGGGCGCCGGCATTTACCGGCACGTCTGGTTGGTGAAGACCGCGCCCGTACACGTGAAGAAGTGGGGCACGTTCGTGCGCTCGGAGGAGCGAGCCGGCGAAGCCACGGTCCAGATTCGCACGGAGGTGGAAAACCACGGCAAGGGCGCGCAGAGCACCCGCGTGATCTCGACCATATTCGATCCGGCGGGCAAGGCGGTGGGGAAAGCGACTACGCAGCCCGCGTCCATCGTGGAGAGTGGAGAGCATGTCTACGAGCAACAGGCAGTGGTGAAATCGCCCGCGCTCTGGTCGCTCGAAGAACGCAACATATACACGCTGGTGACCGAAATCGAATCGGGCGGAGCCATCGCGGATCGCTATGAGACCCGCTTCGGCATCCGCACTTGCGCGTTCGATCACGAGAAGGGCTTCTTCCTGAACGGCGAATCCGTCAAGATCAAGGGAACCTGCAACCACCAGGATCACGCCGGGGTGGGCGCGGCGCTGCCGGATGCGGTGCAATACTTCCGCGTCCGAAAGCTGCAGGAGATGGGCTGCAACGCGCTTCGCACGTCGCACAATCCGCCCACTCCGGAACTGCTGGACGCAGCCGACGAACTGGGCATGCTGGTGTTCGACGAAACCCGCATGATGTCGTCCAATCCCGAGGGGCTCTCCCAGCTCGAGAACCTGGTCCGGCGCGACCGCAACCATCCTTGCGTCTTCCTCTGGTCGATGGGCAATGAGGAGGGCACGGCGGGAACCGAAAAGGGGGCGGCGATCCTGACATCGATGAAGGCGGTTGCCACCCGGCACGACGGTTCGCGGCCGGCTTCCATCGCGCCGCCGTACAACAACGCCATGGGCAAGTTCGGTTTTGGCGTGCTGGACGTGCAGGGCTACAACTACAGCGATCCGCAGGCCGACGCGTTCCACAAAGCCAATCCGTCGTTTCCCGTGATGGGCACCGAACAGGTCAGCGCGGTGGCGACGCGCGGCATCTACGTGATGGACCCGCAACACGGCTTCGTCGGCTCGTACGATCCTTACACCACCACCGGCCGCGCCTCCTGCGAGGGTTGGTGGAGCTTCTGCAACGCGCGGCCGTGGCTGGCGGGAGGCTTCATCTGGACGGGCTTCGATTACCGCGGCGAGCCATCGCCATATGGCTGGCCCAACATCAGCTCGCAGTACGGCATCATCGACACCTGCGGCTTTCCGAAGGACAGCTTCTTCTACTTCAAATCGTGGTGGACTCCAGACCCGGTGCTGCACCTGTTTCCGCATTGGAACTGGCCGGGATATGAAGGCCAGGAGATCGCGGTCTGGGTGCACTCGAACCTGGAGCGCGTGGAACTGTTTCTCAACGGCCAGAGCCTGGGCGCCAAGGACATGAAGAAGGACTCGCACCTGGCGTGGAACGTCAAGTACGCACCCGGCGCGATTGAGGCGCGCGGATACAAAGACGGCCGGCAGGTGATGACGGCAAAGCGCGAGACCACGGGACCGGCGGCCAGGCTGCAGATCGCTCCCGATCGCAAGGCGATCTCCGCGGATGGGGAAGACGTGGCGATGTTCGCGGCCGAGGTGCAGGACGCGCAAGGCCGCTGCGTGCCGATCGCCGATGACCAGGTGACCTTCCGCGTTTCCGGTCCTGGCCGCGCGATCGGGGTCGGCAACGGCGACCCGACCAGCCACGAGTCCGATAAGGGCAATACGCGCAAAGCTTTCTCGGGGCTGTGCATGGCCGTCGTGCAGTCCGGCAAAACGGCGGGCAGCATCACGGTGGAGGCAAGCTCGCCCGGATTGACGCCGGCTAGCATCACGATCTCTTCAGAAGCCGTGAAACTGCGCCCCCAGGTCGCGGTTTGGGAGCGCGAAATCCCGGAGGGTGCGGGCATCACGGGTCTGTGGAGGGCTGTCAGCGGCGCCGTGGGTCCGGGAGGTTATGGAGCCACCCAGGTCTTCACTTTCCGGCAGAATGGGAATGACCTCACGGGAACCATCGAGAGCGGCGGCCGAGACGGGCTGATTGCGATCGAAGACGGACACGTGGATGGCGCCAACATCTCCTTCAACGGCGCCAACGCCGTTTACACGGGAACGCTAAAAGGAGATGCGATCGAGTTGCAACGGACCGGCGGCGACACGGACCGTCGCCCGCGCCGCGCTTCTGCGGAGCCAACCGGACCGCGCCCGGCCATCGGTCCACCGCCGGATGGTTCGGACCCGTCTTTCGGAGCCTTCTTCGGCACCGGGGGAGACAGAGGACGTGCGCAAACACCCCCGCCGATGGTCTTGCACAGGACGAAGCGATAAATCGGAGCAGGTTGGCGTAGTGAGATCAGGTTAGAGACAGTCAGGAGATCCATCGTGACTCGCAGGCATGTGTTCCTCATGGTTTTGGTCTTGGGGTCGGCGGTTACGGCTGCCGCTTCCTTTGCCGCCGATGCTTCCGGAGTAAAGGTCTGGGAGACCAAAATCGTCATCCCCACTTACCTGGCCGGAGATCCCGAACCGAACCCAATGTTCTTCTTTGGCCGCCAGTCGCAGGGCGCGCAGGGGCCCGTCTATCCCTATCCCATCTACGACACGCTGACGGGCAAGAAGGTCGATAAGACTTACACCATCGTCTATCTGGAAAACGAATACATCCGGATTGGCGTTCTGCCGGAGATCGGTGGCCGCATTATCGAGGGTCTCGACAAGACCAATGGCTACAACTTCATCTACCGTCAGCACGTCATCAAGCCGGCTTTGATCGGCCTGATCGGCGCTTGGATGTCCGGCGGACTGGAATGGAACATCCCGCACCATCACCGCGCCAGCACCTTCATTCCGGTGCAATACAAGCTCGAAGAAAATGCCGACGGCAGCAAGACCATCTGGGTTGGCGAGTTAGAAGTGCGCCAGCGTATGCGCTGGGCCGTCGGGTACACGCTGCGGCCGGGAAAAGCATACCTGGAAGCGTCCGTACGGATACTCAACCGCACGCCCGAAACTAACACCATGCTCTGCTTCGCCAACCTGGCGGTTCATGCCAACGAAAACTACCAGGTGATTTTCCCGCCCAGCACGCAATTCGGGGTACACCACGCCAAACGCGAATTCACGGACTGGCCGATCTCCCATTCCTCCTATGGCGGCGCGGATTTTTCCAAAGGCGTCGATATCAGTTGGTATAAGAACCATATGTCGGCGAATTCGGTGTTCGCCTGGAACTATCAGGATGATTTCTTTGCCGGCTATGACCACGGCAAAGAGGCCGGAACCATGAGCGTGGCCGATCATAACATCGTGCCTGGAAAGAAATTCTGGACCTGGGGCAACGGCCCCAGCGGGAAGCGATGGGACACCACGCTGACCGACGAGGACGGCCCGTACATCGAGCTGATGGCGGGCGCTTACTCGGATAATCAACCCGATTACAGTTGGCTCCAGCCGTACGAAACGCGGTCGTTCAGCATGAATTGGTATCCGTTCCGGGATATTGGCGGCGTCAAAAAGGCCAACCTGGATGCGGCTGTGAACCTCGATGTCAACGCCGGCTCCGCGAAAGTGGGCTTCTATACAACGTCGCCTCACTCCGCCGCCCGGGTTGTGCTCAAGGCCGGGGACAAGGTGTTGCTCGAGGAAACCGTCGCTATCAATCCCGCCCAGGCTTATGTGAAGCAAGTCGCCGTGCCCGCGGGCATCGACGAACATGACTTAGTGGCCTCCCTGTGGGACGGCGCGAAGGAACTCGTCTCTTACAGCCCCATCCGTCTGACGCCGCAACCGGTGCCTCCGGTAGTTACTCCGCCGCCACCGCCGCAGGAGATCAAGACCAACGAAGAACTCTATCTTATCGGTCTTCGAGCCTGGCAGTTTCACGACCCCAACGTGGATCCTACCATCTACTGGCAGGAAGCCTTGCGTCGCGACCCGGGTGACACGCGGGTAAACACGGTTCTCGGCATCGCGGCCCTCGGCAAGGCCCGCTACGCCGACGCGGAGCAATACCTGCGAAAAGCCCTGGAGCGCGCCACGGACCGCTACACCACGCCGAAGGATGCCGAGGCGATTTATTACCTCGGAGCCACTCTCAAGGCTGAAGGCAAGACCGATGAAGCGTTCACTTGGTTCTACAAGTCCACCTGGAGCCAGGCCTGGAAGGCGGCCGGTTACTATTCGCTCGCCCAGATCGCCACGTCGCGCGGTGACATGACCGCCGCGCTTGACTTCGTGAACCGGTCGATCGATTCCAACGCACGGAACATCCGGGCGCAAAACCTCAAAGCCGCGGTGCTGCGCCATCTCGGCCGTAATCAGGAGGCATTGCAGGTGCTGGCCTCCGCCTCTTACGCGGTGGACCCGCTGGACGTGCGCGCCATGGCCGAGACGTACCTGGCCTCTAAGACCTCCGAGTCCTTCCAAGCACTGACTTCCGCCCTGACCGCTTATCCCGCAACGGCTCAGGAGACCGCCGCCGAATACCTGGATGAGGGACTCTGGCAGGACGGCGCAGACGTGCTTTCCTCACTGAACATATATAAGGCCATCGTCCACCCGATGGTTTATTACTACCTGGGCTATTTCGCGGATAAGTTGGGTCAGACGCAGACTGCCTCCCGGTATTATCAGCAAGCTGCGTCACTGCCGCCGGATTACGTCTTTCCATTCCAGAACGAAGCGATTGAAGTGCTTCGCCGGGCGATGACTGCCAACCCTCGCGACGCACGGGCGCCTTATTACCTGGGCAACGTCTTGTATGACTGGCAGCCGGAGGAGGCCACACGGATGTGGGAGAAATCGGCAGCTCTCGACCCATCGTTCGCGATCACTCATCGCAACTTGGCCACCGCCTACATGCACCAGGCATCGGGGGCCGACATCGATAAGGCCATTGCCGAGCTGGAGCTGGCCGTTTCTCGAGAACCCAAGTACGCCCTGCACTTCACCGAGCTCGACGAACTATACGAACAGGCCGGAGTTCCGCTGGAAAAGCGCCTGGCGTTGTTCCGGCAGAATGCCTCCGTGGTGGCGCGGCGCGACGACGCGCTGAACCGCGCCATCGCGCTCGAAATCGCCACCGGCCAGGTCGATGACGCCATACGGACCATGACCACGCACGCGTTCGCAGTGGCCGAAGGCGCCAACCTCAATGTGGCGGATCACTGGACCGATGCCCATATACTGCGCGCTCGAACAGAAATCCAGGCCAGGCATTTTAGGGAAGCGCTTGCCGATCTCGATGCCGCCGCCACCATCCCGGCGAACCTGCCTGTGGGTTTCGGGTTCGGCGGCGCCAACGCTCGTTATGCGGAACTGGCTTACTGGACCGGCGTCGCCCATGAGGGCTCCGGCGATGCACAGAATGCCGCCGAGTCGTGGGCTCGGGCGGTCGCGCCGCCTGAGCCCGCTCCGCAGCGCCGAGCGTACCAGCCGGGTAGCGCCGCGGCCAGCAGTGCTCAAGCTTACTACCAGGGCCTCGCCTTCGAGAAGCTGGGTCAAACGGAAGAAGCCCACGCGCTCTTCCAAAAGCTGGTCGGATCCGCACAGAACGAGTTGAAACAGTCCGCGCTTCCAGCCGGACGAGGGTTTTCACAGCGCGTCCGCACCGCCAACGCCCATTACCTTGCGGGTCTTGGATACCTGGGCCTCGAGGACCGGGCGCAAGCCAAAGCCGAACTGAGCCAGGCTGTCCAGCTAAGTCCCGACCTGTTGGGCGCCAGAACTGCATTGGCGTCTCTCCCATAGCCCGGCGCTTCGTGTTACCGGCAACTGGCATTCTCCGCGTTCGGGAAAGCCAGGAACGTAATACTTGCCGGCGCGAGCTTTACCAACCCCGCATGAGCCGGTTCGCCGGTCATCTCGGGCAGCGCGTCCTGCGCGCCGGTTTTCAGTTCGCGCCCGTTCAGTTCGACGCTGGTTTCCAACAGGCCCTTGGCGGTCAACGAATAGCGGTCGGCACCTATGGGGACGGACAAGTCATGCGATGCTTCGCGATCGGCATTGATCGCCAGCAGCGCCACGCCACCCGGGTGACCGCGCAGGCAGTGGGCGTAGAGATGCACGCCGGGCGCCGGCGCGGTCCCCGCATCGAGCACCGTTTCGCCCATCAGCTTGCGCCACAACACGGCGGACCAATAGTTGGGGCGCGGCGCCAGCGTTGCCTCGTCGATCAACCCATAATCGCTCGCCGCCAGCGTGTTATGCGCAACCACCTGGACGCCGCGTTTGGCCAGCCGGCCAAGCTGGTCCAGATAACGGAAGCTATCGACGAAAGCTGCGGCCCACCGATTGCCGCCGCACGCCGCTTCGCCGGTTTCCGTGAGCCAAAGGGGTTTGCCCGGCTCGAAGCGATCGCGCAGGGTCGCGTAAAACGCTTCGTCGCGGTCCGTGCGTGACAGCCAGTCCTCCGACAGCGCGGCTTCGGGGGTCGTTTGCGGCGCATCAGCCATGAAAGCGCAGCGCTGCGAAACCGCTCCATAGAAGTGATAGGAGAACGCATCCACCCCACCGCCCGTCGCCGTCATCATGTCCTGGGTTTTTACCAAGGCAAAGCCGGCGGCCAGTGGGGATGCCTCACCCACGGACCCAGGGCCGAGGATCGTCATTTCCGGGGCGGCCTTTTTGACGAACTCGCGAAAAACCAAAAAATCGCGCCCATACGCCGCCGCATCATAGCCCTTCGGCGCCCCGCCCATTGCCGCAAAGGTCGGTTCGTTGAAGAATTCCGCCGCGGCGATACTGCCGCCGATAGCCTTGGTGAACTCGAGAAACTTCCGAGCCTGGTCGGGAGTCCAGACACCGTTGACGTCCCGCACACCGCTACTCACCGCGAAAGACGTGACGATCCCGGCGTTCACCGCGCGGGAGAAATCGACGACGCCTCGCCATTGCCGGCGAGTCAGCACACCGCCAAAACCAGCCGGCGGGGTGGCCGGCGCCGGATCGTACGAATCGTGAAAATAGGTGGAGTTTGCCCAGGTGCCGCTGACGCGCACATAGGCCGGGCCCAACGCGGCCGCCAGTTTGCGTAACCGCGGATTCGCCAGATCGATCGGCGCTCGCGTTCGAAAAGCCGCGGGCGCGATGCCCGGCGTCGAAAGTTTCGCGGCCGGCGCCGGCTCAGGCTCAGCGCCGGCTGGCTTGCTGTAAGGCGCCCAGAACCGTCCCCCGGTCACCTCGACCATTTCGATGTTGAACGACTGAAAGCGCTCATCGACCGAACCAATGCGCGGCATCTTCGCCGGCGCGACCGCGATGGGCTCCGCGGCAGATGAAGCCGGCGAACACGCGGCCACACACACCACAGTCAAGGTTGCACTTGCCCAAAACTCACAGCGAGCCTTTTTGTTCATGAACTCTCCTGACCAGCCTCGATATCAGTTTAAGCCGGAACCCGGTTTGCGTTATCGTAGCCACATGAGTCCCATTTCACTCCGCTCAGTTCGTGACAGTGTCGGCGCGGGCATGCTCGCCGCGCTCCTGCTGGCTTTTGGCTCCTCCTTCGCCGGGGCCCAGGAAACCAAGCCTGTGACTCCGCCGGCTCCCGCCGAAGCGAAGGATAAGGATAAAGCCGCCGACAAGGAAGCTCCGCTGCCCGCCGACGCGCATGTGGCGCAGAGCATTCAGCTCGATGGCAAGCCGTTGCACTACACGGTCACCGTGGGCACGCTGCCGGTCTATAACGACGGCAAGAAGGTCGCGGAGGTGGTCCTGACTGCGTACACCGTGGAGGGCCAGGACCGGCCGGTCACGTTCGCGCTGAATGGCGGTCCGGGCGCGGCCTCCGTCTTTCTCAATTTCGGCGCGATTGGACCCAAGCACCTCGAGTTCGGCATGGAGGGAGACAGCCCGTCGGATCCGGCGAAGCTAACCGACAATCCGGGTACGTGGCTGGATTTCACCGACCTGGTGTTCATCGATCCGGTCGGCACCGGTTACAGCCGGCCGCTGATCCCGGCGGTCGAAGCCAAGATTCAGTTCTACGCGACCGACAACGACATTCATTACCTCTCGCGCATCATTTACGACTGGCTGGTCGCGAACGGGCGACTGAGCTCCCGAAAGTATTTTGTCGGGGAGAGCTACGGCGGCTACCGCGGCCCGCGGATCACGCATTACCTGCAAACGCAGCTCGGCGTGGCGATGAACGGTGTGGTGCTGGTGTCGCCGTACCTGAACCCGGCGCTGGACGACAACCGCGACGTCTCTCCGGTGCCGTGGATGCTGACGCTGCCGTCGATTACGGCGGCGCATCTCGAGCGCGAACACAAGCTGACGCCGGAAGCGATGGCGCGGGTAATTGCGTACACGCGCGGCGAGTATGCCACCGACCTGCTGAAGGGCCGATCCGATCCTGAGGCTACGCCGCGAATCGTCAAGCGCGTGACCGAGATGACCGGTCTGGAAGAGGAGTTTGTACGGCGGGCGGGCGGCCGGCTGAGCACCGGCGCATATCTGCGCGAGGTTTTTCGCGAGAGAGGCAAGATCGGCAGCGTGTACGACTCGAACGTGACCGGATATGACCCGTACCCCTTCGCTCCGGAGCAGCGCACCGACGATCCGATGCTGGAGAGCATCATCGCGCCAACCACTACCGCAATGGTGGAGTTTGTCACGCGCGTCGTCGGCTGGAAGACGGATGCGCGTTACAACACGCTCAGCCACGAGGTGGGCTCGCAGTGGGATCACGATAGCCGCTCCCTGCGCATCGGCGCGGTGCCCGATCTGAGACAGGCGGTGGCGGCCGATCCGAAGTTGCGCATCATTATCGCACACGGATGGAACGATCTCTCGTGCCCTTTCATGGGTTCCGTGCTGACGGTGGACCAGATGCCGCTGATGGGCGATCCGACGCGTGTCGCCGTGCGCGAGTACCCGGGCGGCCACATGTTCTATAGCCGTCCGGCCAGCCAGGCTGCCTTGCGTACGGACGTGCAGGCGATGTTCGGCAAACACTGAGCTGCTAAAGGGAAGCTATCTCATCTTGGAAGGCAGATTGATCGTCCTGCCGGCAACCATGAAAGCACCCCTTCCGAGATGATGAATCGTCCGCGGGTGTTTCACGGAAGGATCGATCCACGCCTGGACCACTTCGAGGACAAAGAAGCAGTACTTGGCTACCATCCTCGAATCGACGACCTTGCATTCCAGATTCGCGTAGCACTCGTCGATCAGCGGTGCGTTGACTTGCGCGGCGGCGATCGGCGTGAGATCAAAGGTCGCAAACTTGTCGGTCTTTGCCCCGGAAGTGTTCCCGCAGCCCACCACCTTCGCCGCCAGGTTCACCGTTGGGATGTTGATGACACATTCCTTGGTAGCCTTCAGGGTGCCGAACGTGTAGTTGCGGTTGCTGATCACGCAACCCACCAGCGGCGGTTCGAACTCCATCATCGTGTGCCACGACATGGTCATGATGTTCGGTCGCCCCTGGCGGATGGTCGTCAGCATCACGACCGGCCCCGGCTCAAGCAAGCCATAGACTTTGGACAAGGG
>JBAVIH010000164.1:0-6737 GCA_049686695.1 Bryobacteraceae bacterium
GGGTGACCGCGTGGGACGACCGCAAGGACGACCTGCGGAACCAGCGCACCTGCGTGCTGGGAGCGCCCTTCGGGCCGGATGACGAGTGCAATCCGCGCGTGGTCGTGGACCGCCGCGGCCGCGAACAGGTGGTGCTGCCGAGCGATGGCGCTTACTCCAACAACGCCGCCTGCGTGGGCAGCGGCACGGTGAGCTACGGCGCGATGGCCTGGCGGTACATGGCGCAGGACTTCCGCATGAAGTCCCTCTACGGATGCCCGCCGGGAAGCACGCTGGACGATTGGCCGATCGTTTACGACGACCTGGAACCGTTCTACGAAAAAGCCGAGTGGGAGATGGGCGTATCCGGCGACGTGGCGCCCGATCCGTTCCACGCGCCGCGCCGCCGCGGCCTGCCGATGCCGCCGCTCCCGCCCAATCGCGAATACGAAATCCTGAAACCGGCCGCGCTGCGCAAGGGCTGGCATCCTTTCGACATTCCGATGCTGCGCAACAGCGTGCCGTACAACGGCCGCGGGCCGTGCATGCGGTGCCGATGGTGCGTGGGCTTCGCCTGCGAAGTCAACGCCAAAAACGGCACGCAAAACACCGTGATTCCCACCGCTCTGGCCACCGGCCTGTGCGAGCTGCGCACCGATGCCATGGCGAAGGAGATTGTGCTGGATGCGCGCGGGCACGCCACCGCGGTGACCTACTTCGACGCCGGGAACCATCTGCAAACCCAGCCGGCGCGCCTGGTGGTGGTGAGCGCCGGCGCCATCGAAACCGCGCGCCTGCTGCTGAATTCCAAGAGCCGCCTGCATCCCAACGGCCTGGGGAACCGCTACGACTGGGTGGGCCGCAACCTGCAAGGGCACGCCTATCCGCGCGCCGTGGGCCTGTTCGATTTCGATACCTATGACGACGTCGGCCCGGGCGCCAGCATCGCCATCTGCGATTTCAACCACGCCAATCCGGGCCTGCGCGGCGGCGCCATGCTGGCCAACGAGTTCATCCGCCTGCCGATCCAGTTCACCGGGATGACGCCGCCGGATATGCCGCGCTGGGGCCGCGCGAACAAGGATTACATGCGGCAGTTCTACCGCCGCTCGATTGCGGTGATGGGTCCGGTGCAGGAAATGCCGCTGTTCGAAGCGCGGGCGGAGTTGGATCCGCGGGTGAAGGATTTCTGGGGCATTCCGGTGGCGCGGCTTTCCGGTGGACGCCATCCGCATACCGTGGAAGTGGCGCGCGCGGTGGTCGAGAAAGCGGTCGAGTGGCTGCGCGAGGCCGGCGCCATACGCACCTGGACCAACGTTCCCGGCCTGGATCTGAGCGGCGGCCAGCACCAGGCGGGAACCTGCCGCATGGGCAACGATCCGCAAACCAGCGTGGTGGACCGCAACTGCCGCATCCACGAAGCCGACAATATCTATCTGGCGGACGCGAGCGTACACGTCACCAACGGCGGGTTCAATCCGGCGCTGACCATCCTGGCTAATGCGTATCGGGTGGCGGCGGCCATCGTCAAGGAGCGGCGCCCATGAAGTTCTGGCTGGCCGGGCTGGCGGTGATCGCGATTGCGGCGGTGATCGTCTATCCGGCCATGCGTCCCAAGCCGCAGAGCGTGGGGTATTGCGGGGACTGCCACGAAATGGGCGATTCGGGCGCGGCGTGGCTGGGTTCGGCGCATCGCGACGTGGCGTGCTCGGACTGCCACGGCGGAATGTTGCAGCCGGGCAACGCGCGGCGCCTGGATCAGCACGCGCGTGGGGCGATTTCCGAGCAGATCCGCTTCCACCAGTGGTCGGACGTGCAGGCCGTGGTCGAGCGGTGCCGCAACTGTCACCAGGAGGAGTTCGCCACCTGGCGCGCCGGCCCGCACGCCATGACCTACGCGCAGGCGTTCACCGACAAGGAACACAACCGCAAGCGCATCCTGATGGAGGACTGCTTCCGCTGCCACGGGATGCACTTTCAGGGAGGGCTGCGCGACATGGTTGCGCCCGTCGATACCAAGGGGCCGTGGCGCCTGGTGGACGCGGGTTGGGCGGACCGTGCGGCGATTCCCTGCCTGACCTGCCACCAGATGCACCGGCCGGGGCAGCCGGAAGGGCCGCGCGTGCGGCGTCCGGATTCGGCCGGCAGCCTGCAATCCACGGCGGCATCGTCGCTGGCGCTGTTCGACCGCCGCGCGCAGGGCCACATCGCGCTCGAATTGCTGCCGGTGCCGGAGATGCTGCAAGGCACGCGGCGGGTGAAGATGAGCCCCGATCAGCGGCAGGCGCTCTGCTACCAATGCCATGCCGCCAGCGCCGCCATGCAGGCGGGCGACGGCGACGACCGGACGCCCGTCGGCATCCACGAAGGCATCAGTTGCCTGGCCTGCCATCAGGGCCACGGCGAGCGGACCCGCGCGTCCTGCGCCAACTGCCATCCCAAGATGTCCAACTGCGGATTGGACGTCGAGAAGATGGATACCACTTTCCGTTCGCGCTCCAGCCGCCACAACATCCACTTCTTCCAGTGCGTCGACTGCCACACGCACGGCGTGCCGAAGCCGCGCAATCGGGCGGCTGCGAGATAGCCGCGGCGAAACCGGTTACGGCGCGACCCCGACGCTCCCCGCGGAGGGCCAGGCGCACACAGCACGGCCGGAAACTCGTCGTTCGCCGGAACCGGCGATGCCGAACCTCCGATGCCTCCGGCCGAGTTTACCTGTAAAAGTCCCGAAACTCCGAATTATTGTAAAATCGAGAGATGGGTTTCTTTCATCGCAGCGGCGGTTACACGATCTTCATTCCCGAGATCGACGCCGAACACAGGATTTTGTTCCGGCTGGTCGACGAACTGGCGACGGCTCTGCACTCGCACTCGCGGCAGACGCGCAGCGCGGCGCTGGAGTCGCTCGTTTCTCACATGCAAGATCATTTTGCGCACGAAGAGCGCTTGATGCGGGCGAGCCGTTATGACGCGTTGGCGTGGCACAAGGGGCAACACGATGGCGCGCGCCGGCTGGTCAGGCAGTTTATCAAACGCATCGAGGAAGGCGACCGGAAGGCCGGCGCCGAATTGCTCCAATACCTGGCGGGCTGGCTGCAAAATCATATCCCGGTGACCGACCGGATGATGGCCGCCTACTTACGCAACTTCCAGCGCCGCCGGGCGGCGTAGGGGCAGGACAGACGATCGGCGCTCGTCGTCTGTCAACGAGTTGTGCATGCCGCTCCCGGCGAGCAGTGCCCGCTCAATCCAACCTGGTGGCGACGAAGAAGGTCCGGCCTTCGCCCAATTGCCCGGCCATGCCCAGGTCGCCGGCATCGTAGCATAGCAACTCGCCGAAGCCAGCCGCCTCGAGGGCGCTCGAGATCTCGTCGGGCGAGTAACAGCGCTCCTCGATCGTCACATCCGACCGTAGCCAAGCACCCTCGATCAGGCGGAACATGGTGACAGTGATGCGAGCAATGCGGGAGTGCGAGTCGAAGGCGGCTCCCGTGATGGTGAGCAGGTGGTCTTCGCGCACCAGCGCGAAGGATTCGCCCCAGCGCGTCTGGTAGGCTTCGTCGAGGAGCATGTCGAAGGCCAGCAGGCCCCCCGGGCGGAGGGCAGCGGCGATGTTGCGGAAGGCGGCCTCGAGCGCCTCCGGCTCCAGCAGGTGGTTGAGCGAATCGAAAGTGGAAACCGCCGCGTCGTAGGCGCCGGGCAGATGGAAGGACGCGGCATCGGCCGGGATAAACTGCGCCGCGGGCGCGTTGGCGCGGGCGCAGGCGAGCATTTCCCGCGAAACATCGAGGCCGGTGACGTGGCATCCGCGCGCGGTCAGCAGTGCCGCCAGATACCCGGTGCCGCAGCAGACATCCAGAATGCGCGCCTCCGGCGGAAGCCGGTCCAGCCAGATGCGCGCCAGGATCGGAAAGGCCGCCGAGTGAAATTCCTCGCTCCAGTAGCGGTTGTAAAACCAGGCGAAATCGTCGTAGCTGGCCACAATTCCCGAACCCCCTTCAGCATGGCATACTGTAAGTTCCATGCGAATCTCACTTTGGATTGCCTTGTTCGCGACCAGCGCGGTGGCGCTGGCCGGGTGCTCCTCGTCGAGCGAGCCCAAGAAAGATCAGCCGGCCGCGGATGCGGCAGCGGCGCAAAAGGAAGCTCCCGCGCCGCCAAACCAGGAAGCGCCGTCTACGTTTCAGGTGCACGCGCCCGCCGCTTTCACCGTCACCTTCGACACTACCAAAGGCCCGGTGGTAGTCGAGGTGCATCGCGATTGGGCGCCCATCGGCGCCGATCGTTTCTACGAGCTGGTGAAGTCCGGCTACTTCGACGGCTGCCGCTTTTTCCGCGTGGTGCCGAACTTCATCGTGCAGTTCGGCATTGCCGCCGATCCGGCGGTGACGCGCAAGTGGAAGGATGCGAATCTGGCCGACGAACGGGTGCTGCGGCACAACGTGCGCGGCACGCTGGTCTACGCCAAGGCGGGGCCGAACACGCGCACCACCCAGTTGTTCCTCAACCTGGTGGACAACACGCAATCGCTCGATCCCCAAGGCTTCTCGCCCTTCGCCATGGTGACCTCGGGAATGGACGCGGTGGACGCGATTTACCCCGGCTACGGAGAAGCGCCCCAACAGCCGCTGATCGAAAGCCAGGGCAACGCGTACCTGCAACAATTTCCCAAGCTGGACTTTATCCGCAAGGCCACCATTCAGTGATATAGTAGTCGATGCCCCGATCAGAAGGGGACCAGGAAGTTACTAATACAGGGTCAAATTAGAACGACGCGGCCCGGCGGAGGCAGACGCTTCCGCCGGGTTTGTCGTTTCAGCGCGTGGCGCAGGCCGTCGGGCTGAGGTAGGACGGACGATCGATTTCCGTCGCCTGTCGCGCGTCGGCAAGGGAAACCGCTTGACAGACGGCAAAAGGCGATCGTCTATCCCACCTTGCGCTCAGCCGCCCGCGATTTTCGGCCGGTATCCCACCTTCTCCAATTCCTGCTTGGCCACTTCGGCGGTGTTGGCGTGAATCGTCACGGTGTCTTCCACGCTCTGCGCGTAGCCGCCGGCGAGCACGATGGCGACGGGAACCCCGTCTTCCAGCGCGGACCGAATCACCAGCCGGTCGCGCTCCCGCAGGCCCTCGAAAGTCAGCGAGAGGCCGCCCAACTGGTCCCCGACATACGGGTCGGCTCCCGCGACGTAGAGGATCAGCTCCGGACGGAACTTCTTGAGAGCCGTGCGGTACCCACTGCCCAGGCGGTTCAGGTATTCGTCATCGGCCACGCCATCGGCCAGGTGAATGTCGAGACTGGAGGGCGGCTTATAGGCGGGGTAGTTGTTGTACTGGTGAATCGAGAGCGTGAACACCGAAGCATCGCCGGCGAAGATGGCGGCGGTGCCGTTGCCGTGATGGACGTCGCAATCGACCACCATGGCGCGCCCGATAAGCCCATCGCGCTGGACGCGCCGCACGGCGACGGCGATATCGTTGATGGCGCAGAATCCCTCGCCGTGATCCGGACAGGCATGATGAAAACCGCCGCCCAGGTTGTAGCCGATGCCGTCTTCGAGAGCCAGCCGCGCCGCCAGCATGGAGCCGCCGGCCGCCAGCCAGAAGCCTTCCACCAGGTAGCGCGAGTAAGGAACCTCGAGTTGCAGAATCTCCTGGTAGGTGAGGGTGCCGTTCGCCAGTTTGTCGATCCAGGCGCGGTCGTGCGCCAGCAGCAGGTCCTCCTCTTCGGCCGGCTCGGGAGCGACGAAGTCCTCTTTCGCCGCAAACCGCGTCCACAGCATGCGGTCGTGCAGCCACTTGAATTTTTTCGAAGGGAAGACGTGCTCGCCGAAGTGCAGGTCGTAGCGTTCGTGATAGACCAGACGGAACGGCAGCATGGCCGCCTCCCTACGCGGCACTCTCCGATTGCAGAGCCGTCACCACAGCCACGTTGAAAATATCTTCCGCCGAACAGCCCCGCGAGAGGTCGTTGGCCGGCTTCGCGAGCCCCTGCAGAAAGGGCCCGATGGCCATTGCTCCGCCGAGCCGCTCCACCAGTTTGTACCCGATATTGGCCGCCTCCAGGCTGGGAAACACCAGCGTATTGGCGCGGCCGGCCACCGGCGAGCCGGGCGCCTTGGAGCGGCCGACCACTTCGGAGACCGCGGCGTCGGCTTGCAGTTCGCCATCTACGTTGAGGTCCGGCGCGCGCGCCTTGGTGATGCGCATCGCCTCGACAACCTTATCGACTTCGTCGCCCTTCCCGCTTCCCTTGGTGGAAAAGCTCAGCAGGGCCACTCTCGGCTCCGTGTTCAGCAGCACGCGCGTGGTCTCCGCCGTGGCGATGGCGATATCGGCCAACTGGCCAGCGTCCGGAGCGATCACCACCGCGCAATCGGCGAAGGCCATCAGCCCGTTGTGGCCGAGCGACCGGTCCTGCAGCGCCATGATGAAAACGCTCGATACCAGCCGCGCCCGCGCATGCGGCCCCACCGCGTGGAGAGCCGCCCGCACGGTTTCGGCGGTGCTGTTGGCGGCTCCGCCCACGCTGCCATCGGCGTCTCCCGCGGCCACCATCAGGGACGCGAAGTAAAGCGGACGCCGCGCAATTTCCGCGGCCTCCACTTGTGTGATGCCCTTGGCGCGCCGGCGCTCATAATAGATGGCGGCGTAGCGCGCGACCGCGGGCGAGGCCTTCGGATCCACGAACTCGACGCCGGCGGGCGCGTTGGCGGGCTTGGCGCCGATCAGCACCGGCCGCACCACGCCTTCGC
>JBAVIH010000165.1:0-5263 GCA_049686695.1 Bryobacteraceae bacterium
ACATCGAACCCACTCTAACCCCAACCCTCTGACCGGCCCCTCAAAACAGGACATTTCTACTTTGCTGGGAATAGGACATTTCTACTTTGCCTTGACAGGCGCGATCCTCGCGGAGACGCATCGACCGTCACTGTCGTGTGCCAAGACAGATTCGGATTGGGTCGGCCGGCCCTTTCCAACTCAATCCGGACCTTGTCGACGGTGAAGAGATCCTTCTCGCCTGCGGCCTCCGTGGCAATCGCGCTACGCGGTATGATTCCAGTTGCCGGACCGGTTGCCGCCGGTCTTACCTGAATCACGTTCCAACGATGGAGTGACGATGTGATTTGCCAATGACCGCCACAGAAAACTGCCGACAATCCTCGAACGCAAGCACGCGGAGAACGTTACTGAAAATCGCCGCGCTAGCGGCGGCCGGCGCCGGCAAGGCCATCGCCGCGGAGCACGAAGGCAGTTTACCCCAGACCGCCAAGCGCCGGACCTTCGAGTACCGGCTGATGCTCGGCTGGATCAACGACAACTCCACTCGCCCGCTCGCCGGCAGCCGCTGGCCCATCACCACCGTTGACGAGCAGACCGTGAAAGACTACCGGTCGTTCCTGCGGACTGCGCGCGATTACGGCTACAACGGCATCACGCTGTGGGGCCTCTACGCCAGCCACGCCTGGGCCGTGCCACTGAAGGACTCGTTGCCGCCGGCCCGTCACCGCTTGATTGACCGGATTCTGAACGAAGCGAACAAGCTCGGCATTCGGGTGTTCTACGGCCTGGGCGTGTATAGCTGGGGCTTCGAAGAGATCATCAAGCACGATCCCTCGACGGCGCGCAACGAAGGCCGCATGGCCTGGGGCACGTTCCAGCCCGACAATGGCGTCGCCATGTGCTACCACAGCGAGTCCGCGCGTCAGTGGATGCGAGACATCGTCGATCTGTGCGTCAAGGAGGTCGGCACGCAAGGCTTTGGCTTCCAGTCCGGCGATCTGGGGCGCTGCTATTGCACGCAATGCCGCCGCCTGTCCGACACAGAGTATCACTCGCGCGTGATCGACGAAACGGCCGAGTACATCAAACTCCAGCATCCCAAACAGATCCTCGGCCTGAGCGCATGGGGCGTCGATCTGGGCGCCGGAGCAGGCGCGTTGCAGCTCCTGACGCGCCACCTCGACTTCCTCAGCGACGTCACCGATCAGTCAGCGCGGAAGGGGCGTGACTACCGGCGGTCGCTGACGTCGGCGCTGCCGTGCGCGATCGGTTCGCTGGGCGGAGCGGTCATCGTCCCGCCGCAACGCTGGCCGCGCGACCGCTGGTTCCTGCCGCACGCCGAGATAACGGCGAAGAGCATCCGGTCTCTCCACGAGGACGGCGGCCGCGCGTTTGAGTTCTTCATGGGACCGCTCGCGAACCCGCAGTACAACCTCATGACGCGCTTCGTTGGCCTGCTGCTCGGCAACCCCGCGCAGTCCTGCGAACAGGTGCTTTCCCAGGTCGTTGCGCGCCTCTATGCCCCCACCAATGCTCGCATCACGGCGGACATCGTCCGCTGGCTGATCGACGCCGAGCGCGCCTATTTGTCGCGCGCCGGCGACATCTCCAGCGGTGAGTTCGACTTCGAACCCCTGAAGGGCGAGACCGCTGGCGAGCCGATCTATCTGACCCGGTTGTCTCCCGCCGCCCTCAACGCGTATCGCATCGATCTGGAGCGCCTCGCCAAGCAGCTTCCCGCCTTCGAGGCTGAATGCCGGCGGCCCGCGGAGCTGCAACTCATCGGCCGCTGCATCAGGAATGTCCTACAAGACATCTGGCGGGTTGCGGAACGCAATCGCGAGTCGGCATAACAGCCGGCCACGCTGGTCGCCGGAGTAAACTGAGGACGGTCACGGCGCGCCTGGCCAGCAACGAATACGTGGCGTGGTCAACGATCGCATTGGAATTGAAACTCTCCAATGAGTGTCCATCGACTCGCCGGCATCACGCACCAGCCGCGCTTCTGTAGACGGCGAGGCCCCAGAAGTCTTAGAGCTGTATCGAAAACGCTCCGGGGGGCGGATACGCGCAAACCTCCGGCCTCATCGCGCCAGAGCGTTTCCGATACAGCTCTAAGGCTTTCGTCCGCGATCTCCTCGTCCCACTGCCCGAAGGGCCGGCTGGAAGAAAACGCGACTTGGACCAAGCCTGTACTTCTGCCTCGGAATTGAGGATGGCGTAAGTAGCGGATTACGGGACCGGGTTGCATGTCCACTTGCCGTTTCAATGCGCAAGGATCGGTATTCGCCCCCGAGCCTGCCGCAGCGATCGTCAACTGGCGGAGAAAGCGGCACGGCGCAGAATTGTCGATCCCAGGGGTGCCAGGCGCAGTTTGCCCGCGACAAGCCAGTGCGGCGGCTCCGCCCAGGGGTTCAGCGCCTTGTTCCCTTCGATCTGCTCGACCATGAAGCCGCAGTCGGCCTGCGACGAATCGAGCACGGGAAGCTGGTAAGCCGGGCCGAGATCTTCTGGTTCCACGTCGAGATCGTGGAATCCCTCCTTGGCGTGGCTGGCGATCACGACTCGGCGTGCCGCCACGGGTAGCGCGTATTGGAGGGGACCGCGGCAGACGGCGAACTCGCCGTTGGCATACGGGTCGAGGCGGATAGGGAAGAATTCGGTCGCCTGCGCGCCAGTTCTTCTCTGCGCGCAACCATTCCGCACCCTCGGTCACATTCGCGCCCGGACAGCTTATCTTGATCCGTCGCGCCCAGCCGGGACGGCGCAGCATCAGCACGGCTTCCACTGGCCGTTCGGGTTCCACATGGAAATCGATCGAGTCGGAGAACGGATAGCGCGTCTGTTCGACAATTCGGATCGGGGTGGCGCCGATGCGCGTCTGTACTTCGCATGGGCCGTAGCACGTGGCGGCCAGGCCGGGTTCCTGCGACAGGCGCATCCACTGATGGGAAACGTAGTGCGGCAACAAGCGGGTGGCGTTTGGAGCGCAGCAGCACGCCACGTCGTCGTGCGTCGGCGAGTACTTGTAGCGCCGTCCGGGCGAGTTGGGTGAGTGAGAGTCGGGCCGGCTGGCGGTGGCCCACAGGCGGGTGTCCGCCGAGATGTACGCCACGGCTTTGCCGTCTGCCAGACGTTTCTCCTGGGCGGCATTGAACGCCAGCGCCTCCATCCAATCGCCGGTTCCGGCGGCGCCCTCCTTCGCCAGGCAACTCGACAAGCTCAGCATCAGTTCGGTCAGCGTGCAGTACTCATATCCCGCCTCGGTGACCGCTAGTCCGTGGATGTTCTCGTCGCCCGTCAACGCGCCGCTAGGGGGCCGGTTCTGCTGCAGACGCTCCAACCCGCGCCGCAGCGCTTCAGCGGACAGCGCCGTAGTGTCGAGCGAGTGAACCCACAGCGCGGCGCGGAGATGCTCGGCCGTGTCTATTGGGGCTTGCTGAGTCAACCGGATAAGCAGAAGGCATCTACTCGCCGGAGTATCGATACGTCCATGCGGAGGGAGAGAATGGAGAACTTTGGGCCCAGAGCCGGGCCCTACTGCACGGCGTGACCGCCGAACGACTGGCGCGGGCGTTCCAGGTCTGGCCGCGCGAAGTCGTCGTTGGGAAACGGTCGGCTCATCGCCGAGAATTCGCTGTAGAACCCCAGCGCCGCCGTCGCGTAGCACGCCTGGCCGGTGGCATCGTGCAACCACTCCAGGACGTCGAGGTAGCACAGGCCGTGCGTCAGGCCCGTCAGGCTGTCACGGTCCACGGCGGCTCCCCTTCGGAAGTAGCCCGTCCCTTTCGGGTAGCGCTCGAGCGTCAGCGCAGCCGCTCGTTTCACTGCATCCAGCGCACGCTCCTGCCCGGTGCATTCATAAAGCGCAATCAGCTTCGCAACCGAGGAAGCCTGCCAACAGTACCTCTCGGTCTGTCGCTGGCCCGATGGCTTCATTTGCCCCCGGCGCGGACATCGGCGGGCCTACGAATTGGTGAATCAACGACGGCGGCAGTCTGCCGGCTGCCGTCATCAAGTCTTGCTGACCGCCGGGACGGTACTTCACAGGACCAAGATCGCGTTGACCCATTGGTTCTGGGCCGCCTATCTGATGACCACCGACAAGCGCGGTGTGTCTGCCCTGCTCGTACAGCGGCAACTCGGTCTGTCCTGCTACGAGACCGCCTGGATGATGCTTCACAAGCTCCGCCGGGCCATGGTGAATGTAGCGCGGGAACCGCTGCACGGAGAAGTAGAAGTTGATGAAACGTGGGTTGGGGGCGAGCAGGCCGATCTCCGCGGAAGCCGACAACTCAAGGGCGACGAGCGGCGCTGGTTCTGGTCGCTGTGGAAAAGCGTGGCCGGGCCTCGGGGCGCGTCCGAATGAAAGTGATCCCAGACTTCAAGGCCAAGACCATCATCCCCTTCTTCCAGCAGAACGTCTCCCCCAACTCGACCATCTACACGGATGGCCTCAAGAGCTTTGAAGGTCTCACAGAAGCTGGGTTCAAGCATATCGCCCGCATACAACCGTTGCGATCCGAACTCCGTAAAGGCGTGAAGTCGGCTGTCCCACTTGCCGATCGCGCTATTGGAAACCTCCAGCAATGGCTGATCGGTACCTATCACGGAGTGAGCAAACCGCAACTCCAGGTCTACCTCGACGAATTCGTCTTCCGGCACAACCGCCGCCAGACACCCGCAGCCGCCTTTCAGACCCTCCTCGGCCTCGGAACCGGCCGAAAATCAGCTGAGTACGAGCAGATTCGCGGCGCAAGGGATCTCGATCACAACCTATTGGGGCTTGCTGAGTCAACCGGATAAACAGAAGATGCCTAGATAGCCGTCGTCGCCCTGCGTGTCCATCAGCGACTTGATCAACCCGGCCGCGCGTTCCTCGTGCGGCCGAAGTCCAGCCAGGTTCGCCATGAGCGTGTAGCCCCACAGCCAGTTGCCTCGGGACTCGGCGTCCCACCAGGCCATTTGATCGGCGCTCGAGGCGATGCGATTGCGGAACAGATCGCGCCGGACGTGCGGAGACAGCGCGTCCAGGCAGCCGGCAAAACCCTCTTCGAGGTCGCGCGCTATCTGCGCCAGAGCCCATCCCATCGGACGAACGGAGCCTGCCGGCAGGCGGTGCAAGGCGGGAGCGGAGCGGGAACCCAACGAAATACCTCTGCTTCGATTGTAGCCGTTGGCCAAACGTGACTAAGCCGAACTTGGTCAAACGGCATTCTACACGCCCTGCCGAGGCTGGGTTCCGGTTTCCGCGTGACACTGGATCGAGCCGGATAAGGCT
>JBAVIH010000166.1:0-19098 GCA_049686695.1 Bryobacteraceae bacterium
TCCGCGCCATCTTCGAGCAGGCGGCGGTCGGCATTGCGCAAGTCGGCATGGACGGCCGCTGGCTACGCGTGAACGGGAAGCTCTGCGACATCGTCGGCTATACGCGCGAGGAGCTTCTCCCCCTCACTGTCCAGGACGTCACGCACTCGGACGACCTGAGCGCCGAGTTCGACCACAAACGGCGGGTCGTGGCGGGGGAGATCGACGCCTACTCGATGGAGAAACGCTACATCCGCAAAGACAGGTCGGTGATCTGGGTCAACCTCACGGTCCGCCTGGTGCGCGATGCCGCCGGCGCCCCGGAATATTTCGTCTCGGTGGTGGAAGACATCTCGCTCCGTAAGCGGGCGGAGGCGGCGCTGCGCTCGAGCGAGGTCCGCTTCCGGAGACTTCTCGAGTTGGCGCCCTTGCCCATGTGCCATGTGGACAGGGATGGGGCGATCGACTTCAGGAACCGGCGGTTTATGCAGCTTCTGGGTTATACGGAGGAGGAAGTTCCCACCCTCGCCGAATGGTGGCTCCGCGCCTATCCCGACGCCGAGTACCGCCAGTGGGCAGCCGAGATCTGGAGTGAGGTGGTGAAGCGCGCCGCGGGGCAAGGTCGGGATATCGACCCCATCGAGTATCGGGTGACCTGCAAGAGCGGCGAAGAACGCATCATGGAGGTCTCCGGAGTCACCCTGGAAGAGGAGGACTTGCTGGCGACGTTTATCGACCACACTCAGCGCAAGCGGGCCGAGGAGTCGTTGAGGAGAAGCCAGAGTCTGCTCGCGGAAGTCGAGAGGATCGGAAACGTCGGCGGCTGGGAAATCGATCTTGCGAGACGGGAGCTGGTGTGGACGGAGGGGGTCTACCGCATCCACGAAGTGGAAACGTCCTACCAGCCCGCGGTGAGCCAAATGGTCGACTTCTGCGCACCCGCGTCCCGGCCGATTATTGCACGGGCCGTCGAACGCGCCATCGATCCTGGCGAGCCGTTTGATGTGGAATTGGAAATCGTCACCGCCAAAGGCAATCTGCGATCGGTGCATGCAATCGGGCGCGCCGATCCGAATCGCGGCCGGGTCTTCGGCTTCTTCCAGGACATCACCGAGCGCAAACGCCGTGAGGGAGAGCTGAAACTGAGAGACGACGAAGTGACGCACTTCACCTACGCCGTATCGCACGATCTGAAGAGCCCGCTGGTTACCATTCAAACCTTCCTCGGCTACCTGGAGGTGGACGCCCGGAACCAGGACGGGGAACGGACAGCCAAGGACATGGCCTATATCCGCGGGGCGGCGCACAAGATGGCCCAACTGCTGGAGGAACTGCTGAACCTCTCGCGCGTGGGACGCATGGTGAACCCCTTCGTGGACGAGCCGCTGGGAGCCATCGTGCAGGAGGCGCTGATTCTGGTGGCCGGGCAGATCGCCCAACGGGGCGTGTCGGTCCAGGTCACCGGCGAACCGGTCTTGCTCCACGGCGACCATCCGCGCCTGGTGGAGGTTTTCCAAAACCTGGTGGACAACGCGGTGAAGTTCATGGGCGATCAGCCGGCGCCTTGCGTGGAGATTGGAGTGGACTCGAGCGACGGCGGGTACGAAATCTACGTCCGCGATAACGGTATCGGAATCGATCCGCGGCATCGGCACAAGCTGTTTGGCTTGTTCGAAAAACTCGACCCCCGCACGGAGGGCACCGGCATGGGCCTGGCCCTGGTGCGGCGCACCGTCGAAGCGCACGGCGGCAAGATCCGGGTGGAATCGGCCGGCCCCGGCCTGGGAACCACGTTCCGTTTCACCCTGGCGAAGACCAGGCGGCAACCAACCTGAGGAGAAGACGTCATGGTGCAAGGCGAACCCATTATCATTCTGCTGGTGGAAGACGACCCAGCGCACGCCGAGATCGTGCGGCGCAACTTGAGAGATTTCCGCGTGGCCAATCGCATCGTCCACATGGAAGACGGACAGGCGGCGCTGGACTATCTGTTCCACCAGGGTACCTACGCCGGCGCGCAGTCCAGCCCCCGGCCGAACCTCATTTTGCTGGACCTGCGCCTGCCCAAGGTGGATGGCCTGGAGGTGCTGCGCCGGATCAAAGCCGATGACGATCTGAAGAGGATCCCGGCCGTCGTGCTCACCACGTCCGACGCCGAATCGGACATGGTGAATGCTTACACCCGCGGCGCCGGGAGCTATCTGGTGAAACCGGTGAATTTCGAGAAGTTCACCGGCCTCATGGGGGCCTTCGAATTCTACTGGCTGGCGTGGAATCGCTTCCCGGATTGAACCATGCAACCTGCCACGACGCCGGATGCCCACCGGTACATATTGGTTGTGGATGACGAACCGGCGCATGCCGAAGCCGTTCGTCGCGCCTTCGATGCCGCGGACCTGGATTTTATGGTACAGGAGGTCGGCACGCTTCGCGAGTTCCGCAAACTGGTGGCCGCCCACCCGCCGGAGATCGCGATCGTGGATCTGAACCTGCCGGACGGCAAAGCCATCGAAGTGCTGGTGTCGCCGCCGGAAGACGGCGATTTCCCGGCCATCGTGATGACCAGTTTCGGCAGCGAGCAAGTCGCCGTGGCAGCCATGAAAGCCGGCGCGCTGGACTACGTGGTCAAGTCGCCGGAAGCTTTCGCGGCTATGCCGCGCACCGTGGAACGCGCGCTGCGTCAGTGGCGCGCGCTTCAGGAACGCAAGCGGGCGGAACAGGCGCTGCGGGAGAGCGAGGAACGCTACCGCGTGCTGGTAGCCACCAGCCTGGACGCCGTGCTGCTGTCGACGCCGGAGGGCGAAATTCTCGCCGCCAACGCCGCCGCCTGCCGGATGTTCGGATACGCCGAAGAAGAACTGCTGCGCGCAGGGCGAGATTCGATAATGGACACCACGGATCCGCGTCTACAGGCGGCATTGGAGGAGCGCGCCCGGACTGGCAAATTCCATGGGGAAGTGACCATGTTGCGCAGCGACGGAACCAGGTTTCCGGCGGAGATCTCATCCACGTTCTTCAGCCTGGAAGGCCAATTGTGCCGCGGTTGGGTGATTCGCGATATTACCGGGCGCAAGCAGGCGGAGAGCCGCGAACGGCTCGCTCGCGAAACGCTCGAACTTCTGAACCGCCCGGGAGATGGCGAAAAGACCATTCGCGATATGCTGGCGGCGATCAAGAACACCATGGGCTTCGAAGCCGTAGCCATCCGTTTGCGAGAGGGCGACGACTTTCCTTATTACGCGACCCAGGGCTTTCCCGAGAAGTTCGTGCTTTCCGAGCGGTTTCTGTGCGCGCGGGACCGGGCGGGAGAAATCCTGCGGGACGGAGAGGGGAAGCCGGTGCTCCAATGCATGTGCGGGAACATCCTCCGCGGACGGACCAACCCGGCGATGCCGTTCTTCACCGAGGGGGGCAGTTTCTGGTCCAATGGCACCACTCAATTGCTTGCCTCCACCGAAACGGAGCGCCAGGCAGACACCTGCAACGGCTGTAATAGGGAGGGGTATGAATCCGTTGCGCTGATTCCTTTGCTGGCCGGCGCGGACATCATTGGACTGCTGCAGCTCAACGACCGCCGGCCGAACCGGTTTACGCTGGAGACGATCCATTTCTTCGAAGGGTTGGGCGCCAGCATCGGGGTCGCGCTGGCCCGCACGCGGGAGGCGGTAGCGCGCGAGAAGCTACAGGCGCAGTTCATGCAAGCGCAGAAGATGGAGTCGGTGGGCCGGCTGGCAGGAGGGGTGGCGCACGATTTCAACAACCTGCTCACCGTGATCAACGGATATAGCCAGATGGTGCTTCGCAAAATGCAAGCGGACGATCCGTTACGGGCAATGGTCGAGGAGGTCCAGAAGGCTGGACACCGGGCCGCGGCGTTGACTCAACAATTGTTAGCCTACAGCCGCAAGCAGGTGTTGCAACCCCGCACGCTCAATCTGGACACCATCTTGCGTGAGATGGAGCCGATGCTGACGCGACTGGTGGGCGAAGATGTGGAGGTGAGTGTCAACTTCCGTGCCGGGGGCGCAAGAATCCACGCCGACCGGCATCAGTTGGAGCAGGTTGTCATGAACCTCGCAGTGAATTCGCGGGACGCGATGCCGGGCGGAGGCAAGTTATCGATAGAGACGGATGTTGTCGAGTGGGGTCCAAGCCAAGCCCAATCGCACCTTGGCGCGCACGAGGGGCACTACGTAACGCTCGCGGTGAGCGACAGCGGCACGGGAATCGACAAGGAGACGCTGGAACACATCTTTGAACCGTTCTTCACTACCAAGGGACCGGGCCAGGGCACCGGGCTTGGGTTGTCGATGATCCAGGGCATCGTGGCGCAGAGCGGCGGCTACATCGAAGTCGGCAGCCAACCGGGGCACGGAACCGAGTTTAAGATCTATCTGCCGATGGTGGAAGGTACGGAGACCGAAACTCGCCCGGCGGCAACGGTCTTGGCGACGGGGGGCAAGGAGACGGTGCTGGTGGTCGACGATCAGGCCGAAGTCCGTGCATTTGCGGCAGCGGCGCTGGAGGGTTACGGTTACCGCGTGATCGTGGCGCCGGATGCCGCCGGGGCGCTCCTGCTCTGCGAGCGGGAGCATATCGACTTGCTTCTGACCGACGTGGTGATGCCGAACATGAGTGGCCAGGCACTGGCGGAACGGACCGCGAAACTCCGGCCCGGTATGAAGGTGCTGTTCATGTCGGGCTATACGGCCGATGTCATGGCGTCACATGGGGCGCTGGCGGAAGGTGTGGAACTGATCTCGAAGCCGTTCGACGCGGAGCAGTTGGCCACCAGGGTTCGCGAAGTGCTGGGACCGGCGAGAGCGGACCGGCCGGCGGTATTGGTGGCAGAAAACTCCACGCCGGTTCGAAAGATGTTATCGACGACTCTGAGCGAAGCGGGGTATGCGGTAGTCGAGGCTTGTGACGGCGCGCAGGCGTTGGAGCGCTTGCGGGAGAGCCCTGCGCAGTTGGCATTAATAGACGTCAACATGCCCGGACAGGGAGGCTTCGACACAGCCCGTGCGATACGGGAGGAGCGCCCCGAGGTCAAAATCGTTCTGATGTCGGCGGCATTGGGAAACGCCCATCCCTTGGACCCGGCGGGCCTGGGTGTCGATGGGCTGCTCCCCGTACCAGCCGCACCGGAACTGCTGCTCGATGCGGTGCGGCGCCTGCTGGCCACCGATCGACATTGACCGGCATCTTGTTTATTGTTCGTCGCTGACGTGTTCCATCCAGTCGGCGGCCTTGCCGTCAAGTTGCTCCTGAATGGCGATATGGGTCATCGCCGTGGTTGGCGTCGCGCCATGCCAGTGCTTTTCGGAGGGCGGAATCCAGACCACGTCGCCGGGCCGGATTTCCTCGACCGGCCCGCCCCAACGCTGTACCCGGCCACAGCCGGCCGTCACGATCAGGGTTTGACCGAGCGGGTGGGTATGCCATGCCGTACGGGCGCCGGGTTCGAAGGTGACACTGGCGCCGAAAGCACGGGCCGGAGCGGGCGGATGGAACAGCGGGTCGATCCGCACTGTGCCCGTAAAATACTCTGCCGGTCCTTTGCCGGATGGCTGAGAGCCACTTCTTTTGATGTCCATTTCTTGAACTCCTTCGCTAGCCGCTTAGCGGCCGGTCATCCGCTCCAGCTTTTCGGGGTACCGGGCGCCTTGCACCGTGATCTTGGACGCGGCCCTCTCGATGTCACCCAGATCGTCAGACGTGAGTTCGACTGAGACTGCCCCGATGTTTTCGTCTAGGCGATGCAGCTTTGTGGTGCCTGGGATGGGAACAATCCACGGCTTTTGGGCCAGCAGCCAGGCGAGGGCGATCTGAGCGGGTGTCGCCTTCTTCCGTTCCCCGATGCTCACAAGCAGATGAATCAGGGCCTGATTCGCCTTAAGAGCCTCCGGCGTAAAGCGAGGCAGGGTGCTGCGGAAGTCGGAGCTGTCGAGCGTGGTGTTTTCGTCCATCTTTCCGGTGAGGAAGCCCTTGCCCAGCGGGCTGTACGGGACGAAGCCGATCCCGAGTTCCTCGAGCAGCGGGATCACTTCCTTCTCCGGAGTCCGCGTCCACAAGGAATACTCGCTCTGGAGAGCGGCCACCGGCTGGACCGCGTGTGCGCGGCGGATGGTTTTCACTCCCGCCTCGGAAAGACCGAAGTGCTTGACCTTGCCTTCCCGAATCAGATCTTTCACCGCTCCTGCCACGTCTTCGATAGGCACGTTCGGATCAACCCGATGCTGATAGAGCAGGTCGATTGTCTCAACCTTGAGCCGCTTGAGCGAGCCCTCGGCGGCTTGCTTGATGTGTTCGGGCCGGCTATTGAGACCAGCCGCTCCCGGCCGATTATCGCTGCCACTCAGATCGAACCCGAACTTGGTGGCGATCACGACTTGCCCCCGGAACGGAGCGAGAGCTTCGCCCACGAGTTCTTCGTTTGTGAACGGGCCGTACACCTCGGCGGTATCGAAAAAAGTGACGCCGCGTTCCACGGCTGCCCGGAGCAGCGCGGTCATCTCCTGCTTGTCTTTGGGCGGACCGTAGGAAAAGCTCATTCCCATGCATCCGAGCCCGATCGCCGAGACTTCCAGGCCGCTATTTCCAAGTTTGCGTTTCTGCATTGTCTCTCCTGGGGAACCGTGTCCCTCATGTCCAGCTTACGGTCGTTCGCCCGGAAACGGTATCCCGATCCTTCCGATTTATTGCCTATTCCTCTTGCAATGTTGCGCTACGTACAGTGGAAGCGGTTATCCTAGGGGAAGAGGTGAGCGAAACCGTTATCATGAAGAACCGCGGTAGAGAGGCGTTTCTGTTACGGGATCCAGCACCCGAGTTGCGGGCTGAGTTGGCTCGCAAGATTGCCTTGTTCATTGGCTCCGCAGAGAACCGGGCAACGGATATCGCCGGGCTGACGCTCCACCGGCGCTCCGCCCCTACCGCTCCGTGCTCCATGACGTACCAGCCGGGCGTGACCGTGATTGCCCAGGGGCGAAAGCAAGTGGAACTCGGCCGAAACATTTTCATCTACGATGCGTCGCGGTTCCTGCTCACGTCGGTCGATTTGCCGGTCGTCAGCCGGGTGATCGAGGCAAGTGAAGAGGCACCCTGCCTGGCGTTGTCGCTCAAACTCGAAATGCCCGTGGTCCGAGAGGTTCTCAGCCGGGAGGAGATTCAGGAGCCTGAGGCGCCGTCTGGCAGTCCTGGCATGGCGACCGGTGAGACCACGGTGGAATTCCTCAGTGCATGCTGCCGGCTCCTGGACCTGCTGGACGCGCCGCAGGACATTCCCTTTCTCAGTGGCTTGATTCAACGCGAGATCGTCTACCGAATCCTTCACAGTGCGGAGGGGGCGCGCCTTCGAGCGATTGCAACGCTCGGAGAGCAGAGCCACCGAACTGCAAGAGCGATCGCCTGGATCAGGGCGAATTATGCGAAGCCGCTTCGCGTGGAAGATCTCGCGGAAATCGCGGGCATGGGCGTGTCCACGCTGCACCATCATTTCCGGGTGCTGACCGCCATGAGTCCTCTTCAGTACCAGAAACAGCTTCGGTTGCAGGCAGCGCGGGGACGCATGCTCATGGATGGTCTGGACGCCGCAAGTGCGGCCTTCGAGGTCGGATACGAAAGCGCCAGCCAATTCAACCGCGAATACAGCCGTTTCTTCGGCCGACCACCGCTGCGGGATATTCGGACCCTTCGCTTGCCAAGCGCTCCGCTGTTGGAGTCGGTCGGTAATCGGCAAAACTGATCGGATCGTCTGTTCCGGTCAATTGGTCGGCAAACTCTAGTCCGGAACTGGGTGAGGACGACTTCATAGGGCCGCTTGCCGATCCAGTTGCCTGGCGGATCGTAGTCGCAAACCCAAACCTCGCGTCCTCTGCCTTGCGCCAGTGACTTGCAAGTGATTCGCAAGACTAGCTCTTGACAGAATGGGGGTCGCGGCGTAACATTCATAAGAGTCGTTGCGGTCTGTCGGCAACGGCACTTGGGTAGCGGTGGTTTGTGGGGGACCCCGTATGACATTCCAGATCGGCGACAAGGTCGTCTATCCCAATCAGGGTGTTGGGATCATCGAGAACATCAGCACTCGCTCCTTCGGATCCGCCTTCGAAAAGTACTATCTGCTCCGGCTCGGTTACAACAGTATTACCGTGCTGGTGCCGTTCTCCAACGCCGCCAACATAGGCCTGCGGCGGGTGAACAAGGATCGGGAGATCTCGCGCGTGCTGTCTTACCTTTCCTACGGAGATTGCTCGATCCATCCGGACTGGAAGGTTCGTTGCAAAGAGAACACCGAGAAGATGCAAAGCGGCAGCCTGCTGCAGGCGGCGCAGGTGTTCAAGGAGCTGCTCCTGCTGCAAGTCGACAAGCAGCTCTCGTTCCGCGAGAAGAAAATGCTGGAGCGCGCCCGGCACATGCTGGTTTCGGAGATCTCGCTGGTGCGCGGCGTTCCAGGCGTGCATGCCGTCAATCTCCTCGAGCGGGCCGTTGCCAAGGCTGGGCTCACTCTGCCGCCGCCATCTTAGGTGGGGCATGCTTTAGCTTGCCAACGCCCGCTTGCGGGCGCGCCTCTTCTTGACGGAGCGCACGCCCTCCTGACAGTGCGATCCTGAAGAAGATCTATGCGCAGCTCTCTTCCCTCGGGCGTGATCCAAGGTCCACCGCCGCCGCCGGCCGACTGGGGCGGAGGCGGAGGCGGCAGCGGTCCCGAGGGACGCGGCGCGGACCGGCGCGCTTCCTTCATCGGCCTGTTCGTCCTGCTGGCCGCCACCGGCATGGTGTTCGCGGCCCTGACCATGGCATTCTGGATGCGCCACAGCACATCCGACGACTGGATCGTCATGCGCAAGCCGCCGCTGCTGTGGGTGAACACTGCCGTGCTGCTCGCTTCGAGCGCGGTTCTCGACCGCGCCCGGGTGGCTCTCAAACGCGGCCGGCGCGACGGCTTCAATTTCTGGTGGACCGCCGCCACCGCCCTGGGCATCGCCTTCCTGATCGGGCAGGTAATCGTCTGGCACCAGCTCTCCAACGCCGGCATCTTCATCGCCAGCAGTCCCACCAGTTCGTTCTTTTACCTGCTGACGGCGGCCCATGCGGTACACGTGCTGGGCGGAGTAGCGGCGCTGGTCTACGTCGACGTCCAGGCCCTGCGCCTGCGCCTGGGGCCGGCCAAGCGCACCACCATCGACGTCACCGCGGTCTTCTGGCATTTCCTGGATGGCGTGTGGCTCTATCTGATGGTGCTGCTGTATGTGTGGGGCTGAGAACACAACCGGCCAGAGCCAGACGCAGGCCGGCCGAGCCCCGAGGGCGCCGGCTTATAGGCCAGGCCGCGAGCCCTGGGAAAACGGGCAACCCAAAAAGCCCCGGAACGGGGCGTAAAAACCCATCTCCGGAACCCCGACCCGCCCTTATCGATCGCCCAAAGCCTGCTCGTATACTTCTCTCTTCGAGAGGCCCCGGCGGCGAGCAATCTGTTTGATGGCATCCATCCGCGCCGTACCGGCCCGCACCAGTTCTTCCACCGCTTCGCCGACCGGCGTATCGTCGGGCGCCGGCGCCACGGCCTTGCCAACCAGCAAAGTGAATTCGCCTTTGATCGAGCCGCGCGCCGCAAGCAGGGCGCCCACTTCGGTGGCTGTGCCGCGCAGAAACTCCTCGTGCACTTTGGTCAGCTCGCGCGCGGCCACCACCGGTCTGGGCCCGAGCGCCTGCGCGATCGCCTCCAGCGTCTCCAGCACGCGATGCGGCGCTTCATAGAAAATCAGCGTGGCCTGTTCCTCTTTAAGCGCTTCGAGCGCCCTGGCGCGCTGGCCGGTCTTGGCCGGCAGAAAGCCCGCGAAGTGGAAGGCATCGGTGGGTAGCCCGGAAGCCGCCAGCGCCGCCAGCGCGGCCGAGGGGCCGGGGACCGGTTCCACCGGGACGCCGGCTTCGATGGCCGCACGCACCAGCCGGTACCCGGGGTCGGACACCAGCGGCATCCCGGCGTCGGACACCAGGGCCACCGCCGCCCCCGCCACCAGGCGCTCGGCCAGTTCCGCCGCGCGCTGCGCCTCGTTATATTCGTGGTAGCTGATGGTCGGTTTGGAAATCGCGTAGTGGTCGAGCAGCTTTCGCGTTTGCCGGGTGTCCTCGCAGGCGATCAGATCCACCTCGCCCAGCACGCGCACCGCGCGATACGTAATGTCTTCCAGGTTGCCTATCGGTGTCGCCACCAGGTACAGCCGTCCGGCCATGACTCTGAGTATGCCGCAAAACACCGGGCCGGCGCCCCGCCTCGAATCCCCGCGCCCTCCGATTCGTGCCACACTACTGTGTATGAGACAGATCTCCGCCGCTCTGATCCTCGCCGCCGCCCTCCTCGTTTTCGGCCTCCCGCTCAACGGGGCCAGCCCGCTCGCCGGGCGGTGGGACATCACCGTCGCCACTTCGCACGGCACCCTGGTCGACTGGCTGGGTATCACCGAAAAAGATGGCGCTCTCGATATTTGGTATCAGCCGCCCGGCGGCAATGTGTACCAGGTGAAGAATTACAAGGCAAACGGGGCGCACTTGAGCCTCGTCCTGCAGGAAGCCGGCGGCCAGCCCGTCTTGACCTGGGAAGTGGACGCGAGCGGCGACAAGCTCTCGGGCATCGAGAAACGCGGTGACGCTACCGGGAACGTGATCGGCGTGCGCGCGCCGGCGCTGATCCGGCCCGAACCGAAATCCTGGGGCGCCCCCGAGCTGCTGTTCAATGGCAAGGACCTCACCGGTTGGGAACCGCTCGACCCGGCGCACAACCAGTGGCTGGCCCGCAATGGCGAGCTGGTCAACGAATCGCACGGCGCCAATCTGCGAACCACCCGCACCCTCGACGATTTCAAGTTGCACATCGAGTTCAATTGCCCGGATGGCGGCAACAGCGGGGTTTACCTGCGCGGCCGCTATGAGGTCCAGATCGAGTATGAGCCGCTCTCGTTCAATCCGCCCGAGCGGCGGATCGGTTCCATCTATGGGTTCCTGACGCCGGTGGACATGCCCCGCAAGCCGGGGCAATGGGAGAGCTTCGACGTGACGCTGGTGGGGCGCATCGTGACCGTGGTGCGCGACGGCGTGACCATTCTCGACAAGCAGGAAATCCGCGGCACCACCGGCGGTGCGCTCGATTCCAACGAAGGCGAACCCGGCCCGATCTATCTGCAAGGCGACCACACCGGAGGCCTCCGCTTCCGCAACATCACCGTGCAGGTGCCGCGGTAGGCGCCGTCTCCCGGTAACGCCTGCGGTCTTGCCGCCGGTGCTTTTCCTGTTTTCGCGGATCGCCGGCGCTACAGCCGCAACGGCCCCGTAACGGCGGCGGCCGCCCGTGCGTCTTCTGCTATAGTTACGTCACAGGTAGCCCTATGCGAACCCTTCGAATTGTCGTGTGCAGCGGCGCGTTGGCTGCGCTGGCCGGATTGCTTGCCGCTCAAGATCAAGGCCCGCTCAACGGCCCCGGCCAGACCGTGGCCAAGCCGAAGAAACCGGCGGACGCGAACGGGCAGCCCGCCGACACCGATCAGCCGCCCATCCCCTCGCAATATAAGCGCGGCACGGACGCGGGCTCCGTGCCGCTGTTCAAGAGCGACGTGGACATTGTGACTCTCGACGTCGCCGTGATCGGACCCAACGGGCAGTTTATTCCGCAGATTCCGTCGGGCAACTTCCGCGTGCTGGAAGACAACGTGCCGCAGCAGATCCGCAAAGTGGACATGGCCCAGGCGCCGCTCACGGTTGCCCTCCTGGTGGAATTCAGCAACCGGTATCAGCAGTTGTACAGCGGGGCATGGTATCAGACGCAGCAGCTGGTTTGGGGGTTTGCCAGCTCGCTCAAGCCGGAAGACTATTGCGCGGTGATCACTTATGCCATGAAGCCCGAAATCCTCACCGACTTCACCACCGACAGGCGGAAGATTCAGGAGGCCTTGCAGCAACTGACCATTCCGATGTGGCGCGAAGCCAATATGTTCGACGCCGTGACGGATACGGCGGACCGCATGTCGGCGATTGAAGGAAGGAAGGCGATCCTGCTCATCACCACCGGCATCGACACCTTCAGCAGGCTCACCTACGACCAGACACGCAAGAAGCTGCAGGAGGCGGGCGTACCCGTCTACTCCATCTCCCTGATGGGGCTGCAGCGCGAACTCGCGGGGGCAACCCCGATAGGTTTTCTACAGGCCGACAACGAGCTCAATACGTTCGCCAAGGAGACTGGCGGAAGAGCGTTCTTCCCCAAGTTTCCCGGCGAATACCCTGGCGTGTTTGGCGATCTCCGCCAGGCGCTGGGCACTCAGTATGTGATCACTTATTCGTCGAGCAACAAGGCGCACGACGGGGGCTTTCGCAAGATCAAAGTGGAACTGGTGGACCCGAACGGCAAGCCGCTGCCCATCAAGGACCAGAAGGGCAAGCCGGTCAAGTACGCCATTCTCACCAAGTCCGGATACAAGGCGCCGCGCGAAGTGGAATAGCGCCGGCGGTCTTGCCGGCGTCTGTGTCTCGCACGCGCTTGGCCACGGCCACTCTTCGGAACACGCCGCCAGACCGCTTCGCCCGATCGGGTTTTTCAAAACGAATATCGCAACTGGCCGAACAGGTTCCGCCCCGGCTCGGGCACCTTCACTTCCGAGGCGAACGGATCTCGATAGTACGAAAGGTATTCGTAGTAGAAGCGGTCGAGCAGGTTGTCGACGGTGAAGCTTCCGGACAGCTTGCGATGCGTGAAGCCCAGCTTGATGTTCAGCAGGCCGTAGCCGGCGGTTGGCGCCTCGTTCAGATCGGCGTCTACCAGCGATTGCCGGTCCACCGCCACCGTGCCCAACTCCGCGAATGCCCATCGGTGCGCATAGCGCAGGGCGCTCCAGACGCGCAGCGGAGGCATTTCCGGCAGGTTGTGGCTCATCACGTTGACGTCCATCTCGGGCGTCGCCGTGCCGCGCGAATAAGACCCTCCGCCGCTGAGCGAGAGCGCGCCGGTCAGCGTCACGCCATACGCTATCTCGCCACCATAGATCCGCGCGCGGACGCTGGCATACGACCGGGCGGTGGTCATGCCGGCCACGTCCATCCCGCTCATCGTTTCGCCGTCCATCGTCATGTTTAACTGGGGCTGGTTGTTTACCAGAATAAAGTTGTTCAAAACCGAGTAGAAGAACGCGGGCCGCAGATAGAAGCGTGTGCGATTCGCGCTCCAGCCGGCGCTGATCTCCATGTTGCGCGTAACCGGCAGCAGCGGATTGCCCACAGTCGGGTTGGCGCCCATTCCGCTGTCGATGTAGCGCTCCTCGGCATCCGGGACACGGCCCGTGGTTCCTACGCCCGCGAATAACTCGCTCGACTTCGACAGCGCGTAGCTGAGGCGCGCATTGCCGGAGCCGTAGTTGTCGCTATCGCCGGTCCGCCGCGTGTTGTGGAACTGGAAGTAATCGTCCGTGGACGCTTGCGCCGATCCGACCTCCATCTGTGCGTGGTCGTACCGCATCCCCGCGCTCAGTTTCAGCCTCTCGGTGATTGCGCGCAGGTACTTCACGAAAGCACCTGCGGTCTGCGTATTGACATCGGGAATCGCCGGGCTCACCGTCATCATGCCGCCCATGTTCATATAGCCGAGCATGTTCCAGTTGCGATGATAGGTCTCCACTCCCACCGTGACGTCCGCACCAAGATCGCCTTCCACGCGTCCGCCGATGGTCCGCGTCGAGGCGTCGGCCGCCATCGTCCAGGTCCCCATCATTGCCGAGGTGCGCTGGTCGTCGGACATGAAGTGCCTGACCTCGGTGAAGTAACTCTCCACGCGCAAGTTGCGAAGCGTGTCTGTCAGATCGTGCGCCGAGTACTTGAAGGTCGCCCGGTCGGCGTTGTCGTGGTCGGAGTCCATCGTCAGGTAAGGATAGAGAATCAGCCCGGCCTGCTGGCGCGTGTAGGCGAGCGAGATCTGTTGCCGGTCGGAGAGCGAGACCTGCGTCTCGAGCCAGCCCGTGTTGATGTCGAAGGCGCGCCGTTGCTTCCCGCTGCCGCTGTAGCCGGCGTAGTCGGTAAAGGAGTGGCCGGCCCCGTCCCTGTAAGGATCCGAGGCGCGATAGGAGTAACCACCGAGGATCTGGAAAGTCGGGCTGCCGTACGAGATCGTTACGCTGGGGTTATAGTAACCGAACGAGCCGGCGCTCACCGATGGCCGCAGAGCGAAGCCCATGCCGGGACTTTTGGTGACGATGTTCACCACCGCGCCGAGGCTACCCTGGTTCGTAACATCGAAGGCGCCTTTACTTACTTCAACGTGATCCACCTCGGCGAAATCGACGTGCTCGGACGGCGGATCCATGTGGGCCGGACACGCACCGTAAGTGCGCGATCCGTCGACCAGGACCACGATGTTATTCTGCTGGAATCCATTAATCACCAGGTCGTTGGCAATGCCCGCTTTGCGGATTTTGAATACTCCGTCGAGCGCCGTCAGCGCCTCGCCGACGTCCTTCGCCGCGCTCTCCCGCACGCCGCTCATGTCCAGCACGGACTCATTGGCAGCCATCGCCGCCTGGATCTCCATCGACTGGCGGTAGGGGGCAACCTCCAGCACCAGCGCCAGTTTGCGGTTCGCCGCGTCCCCCAACCGCACCGCCTGGGTGGTTGGCGTAAAGCCGCTTGCAGCGGCCAGAATGGTGTAAACTTCCTCCGCCCGCGCCCCGGTTGGAGCGGCCAGCGCGAAATCTCCACCGCTGCCGGTCTTCGTCTCAGCCACCGTACACCCGTCGGCCATTAGTTGCAAGGTGGCGCCCTGCACCACCGCCCCGGAGCGGTCGGTCACGGTTCCGTGCAGAACCTCCGCCGCGGACAGGATCGGCGGCATAACCACGCATGCCAGCATACAAGTAAAAAAGATCTGTTTATCCATTTTGATTGCCAACGCTGACTCCCGCCCATTGGGGGTTTTTCGAGCCGCCGTGCACCGGTTCGAGAATGTGCGCACGGCGCTAGCAGCTATGAAGTGCGGACGAAGCTAGATCGCGGGAGGCGGCCGCTCAGAGAGAGCGAAGCCGATCGCAGACGGTACCCGCAGCGATACAGCCTCGATTGGCAAATGAGACACGGGGACGATCGGCCTGACCGCTACCCGAACCGCGACCAGATCCGCCGCCGCGGTTCCAGATACCGCGGGGAATTGTCGGCAGCCTCCCGGACACCTCGGCCAGGCGGTCCATCCTGGGGCGTCGCGGTGTGCGTCTTGGTCCGATTTCCGGCAACGGCAGACCCTCGACCGCTTGCAGCACTGCATGCCGCAGCTCGACGTTTCGCTTCCGGCGACCGGGAGCAAACCAGCGCCGTATGGGATCAGGAGACAAAGCAGCACGAGCCCTGCCGCCGTTGAGCGCCATACCGGCAGGAGCGTCGCGAGGAAGTCGGCCCACGGAACGCCTTTTCCCCGTTGCAATTGCCGCGCCTTCAAGCCGAACCTCTCCCTCATGCGGAGTGTAGCACGCATCCGAAAGTGTCTTTCAACCCGATCCGGCTAATCGCATGCGTTTTTCCGGATACGTTTGCCTCGTGAACTTCACTAACATCCGGTGCGGTATTTCGCGGAATTCCTCCGCCGCGAGGCCACGCATCAGGTTGCAGGGAGGAGAAGCTCATGAAACTCAAAGTATCGTTTGTGGACTTACAAGGCGCGGTTCCCCCGCCGGCGATGCGCCAGCGCCAGACCAGCGTGACATTCGTGTACCAGGGGGCAACCGCCATGACTGTGGTCAGCCCGCTCACTCTAAGAACCTACCGTTTCGCGCATCCCGGCGCGCGCATCGCGGTGGACCCGCGTGACACCACCTGGCTGACCTTTACGCCGAACCTTTCGCGGGCGCGCTAGCCGCCTTACGCGAACTGATACTGCCCCGGCACGGGCAAGGGCGTGACGGGAACCGCCGCCTTCAGGTCGAAGGAATCCGGCAGCAGGTTTCGCGTGGATTTCATCATCATCTCCCAGGTGATCTTCAACCCGGAATAGGCCGCCTCGCGGCCCATGATGCAGGTCATGGTGCTCTCGGCGATGGCCATCGCCTCGTTGTAATACGGCCCTTTGCCCAGAATGCTGTTCACCATGTCGATGTGCTCCTGCACGTAAGGGTCGACCGCGGGGTGCGCCCCGCGCTGCGCCGCCGAATCGACGAGCCCCTTGGTGCCGACGATGCGCTCGCTCACGTTCTGCGCCATCGGCTTGCCCGGATACTGGCGGCAGCAGCTCGTCATGCGGACGCCGTTGGGATACACGAAATCGGCGGTCAGGTGGTCGTAGATATTGCCGTACTCTTCCTGGCGCGGCCGCCAGGATGCCCCGCCGGAGGCCACCACTTCCACCGGATGCGCGCCCATGAACCAGTTGCACACATCGATGTTGTGCAGGTGCTGCTCTACGATTTGGTCGCCGCAGATCCACAAAAACGAATACCAGCCGCGATTCTGAAACTCCATGTCGCTCCATGCCGGATTGCGTTTTTCGTTCGGCCAGTGGAGCCACTGCAGCACCGGCGTGCCCACCCAGTTGGCGTTGAGAGCCACGATCTCGCCGATCTCGCCCGCCCGCACCCGCTGGTATTGCTCGAGATACCAGGCCTGCGAGTGGCGCTGCGCCCCCGATTTCACGGTAAGCTTCAGCTCCTCGGACTTCTTCGCGGCAGCCATGAACCGCCGCACGTTCACCGCGTCCGTGCCGAACGGCTTTTCGCAAAAGATGTGCTTCCTGGCTTCCACCGCGGCTTCGAAATGAATCGGCCGGTAAGCCGGCGTGGTGGCCAGCATAACGATGTCGACTTCGCCCGCGATCAACTGCTTATAAGCGTCGAACCCGGTGAAGCGGTGTTCCGGATCCACCCTGACGCGCCCGGCCAGCTCGGGCGGCATGTCCGCCAGCTTGCCGAGCGACCGCGCCAGGCGGTCTTCGAACAGGTCGGCCATCGCCACCAGCTCCACGTTGGGGCAGCCGGTGAACAGATTCTGGACGGCCTGCGTGCCGCGGTCGCCACAGCCGATCAATCCGGCTTTTAGCTTCTCGTCGCCCGCTCCGTGCACCAGCTCGGGTTTAATGATGGTGAATGCGGCAGCGCCCGCACCCGCCGCTGTCAAGAAAGATCTGCGCGAAACATCCTGGTTCGGCATGGGGACCCCCCGGACGCTTATTCTACCCCGATGCCGTACAACCCGGATGCTACACTAGCGGGTTGTCAACCCATTTCGAGCGCGCCGGCCGCTGGTTTCTCGTCTCCGGCATCCAACAGCCTGCGGGCGGCGTGGCCCGTTATTACCGCGCGGACACGGAGCAAAATCGCCCGGTTTCGACCGAGATCACCGGCTACGCCATCGGCGCGCTGGCCTACCTGCACACGCTGACGGGCGAACGGCGTTACCTGGACCGGGCGCTCGACGCGGCGCGTTTTCTGGTGCGCGACGCGTGGCGCGCGGACCTGTGCGCCATGCCGTTTGAGACCGATCCGCCGGCCCTGTGCTATTTCTTCGATTGCGGCATCATCGTGCGCGGCTTGCTGGCCGCGTGGCGCGCGGCGCCGACGGAAGAGTTTCTCGATTGCGCCGTGGCGGTGGGCCGCGCGATGATACGGGACTTTCGCGCCGCCGATGGCTGGCACCCGGCGCTCACCCTGCCCGCCAAAACGCCAGCCAGCCGCGACTCGGCGAGCTGGTCGCGGATGCCCGGCTGTTACCAGTTGAAGTCCGCCATGGCATGGTGGGATCTGTACCAGGCCACCGGCGAGACGGCGTTTCGCGAGCCGTACCAGGCGTCGCTCGACCTGGCGCTGGCCAACTCCGCCGGCTTCCTCCCGGACCCCGCCGGCCGCCTGAAAACCATGGATCGCCTGCACGCGTACCTGTATTTCCTGGAAGGCCTGATGCCAGTAGCCGAAGATCCTCGCTGCGCGCAGGCCCTGGCCGGCGGCATCCGCCAGGTGGCGTGCCTGCTCCATGACATCGAGCCCGAATTCGCGCGCGCCGACGTCTACGCGCAGTTGTTGCGGATCCGGATTTTGGCCGACGCCGCGGGAGCGGAGCCGCTCGATCAAGAAACCGCCGCCGCCGAGGCGCACGCGCTCGGGGAGTTCCAGGCCGTCTCCACCGATCCGCGCATCGACGGAGGCTTCTGGTTCGGCCGCCGGGACGGCACGTACCTTCCCCACGTGAACCCGGTTTCGGCGGCGTTCGCCATCGAAGCGCTGGATCTTTGGGAGCGGCGCGCCGCGGCGTTAGCGGCCGGCCGGCCGCTGATCTGATGATGCTGCTTGCCTATACCGCAGCTCGACTGGCAGGATGGGCGAGGCCTGTGCGGCGTGGCCCGCCGGTTCCGCTTGCCGCCAACACCGCCCCCACCGGAATTTCGGTGGTGATTCCGTCGCGCGACGGCAAGGCACTGCTGGAAGCGCAACTGGCCGGCATCGTGGCGGACCTGGCGGACACGGCCAGCGAAATCATCGTCATAGACAATGGCTCGAGCGACGGCACCGCGGAATGGCTCCGCACCACGTACCCGCAGATTGCAATCGAGGTCTCGCCGGAGCCGCTCTCCTTCGCCGCCGCTGTCAATCGTGGCATCCGGCGCGCCCGCTTTTCTCTCGTCTGCCTGCTCAATAACGACATGGCGGTAGCGCCCGGCTTTTTCGCCGCTTTGCTCCAGGCGTTTGCCGCGGTCCCGGATCTCTTCTGCGCCACCGCGCAGATCCGCTTCCCCCCCGGCGTGCGCCGCGAAGAGACCGGCAAGGCGGTGATGGCGCAGGCCGCGCCGGAGGATTTCCCCATCCGCTGCGACGATCCGCTGCCCGGCGAGGATGGCACCTGGGTGCTCTACGGCAGCGGCGGCTGTTCGGCTTACGATGCCGCCAAATTGTACGCGCTGGGCGGTGTGGACGAGGCGTACGCGCCGGCGTATGTGGAAGATCTCGACCTGGGGTATCGCGCCTGGCTGCGCGGCTGGCCCAGCGTGTACGTAGCGGGCGCCGTGGTGGAGCACCGGCACCGGGCCACCACGTCGCGGTATTACAGCGAAGAGCAACTAGCCGGAATTCTCGAGTCGAACTACCTGAAGTTTCTGGCGCGCGCGGTAGC
>JBAVIH010000167.1:0-8685 GCA_049686695.1 Bryobacteraceae bacterium
GGTGGGGCGCGGCTTGCCGGCCACAGCCGGATTGCCGTTGACGATCACGTCCGCCAGGTAGCTGAGCAGCCTGGTGGCGCGGTCGCGGCGAGGCGTGAAGCGGAACAAGGCCGCGTTCTCCTCGAGCCACCGGGTGGTCGCGCGGCCCGCCTGAAACTCCCGGTCGTTGACCACGTTCTCCAGGAACGGAATGTTGGTCTTGACCCCGCGCACGCGAAACTCGCGCAGGCAGCGGTCCATGCGCTGGCAGGCTTGCCGAAAATCGCGCCCCCAGGCGGTGACCTTCACCAGCAGCGAATCGTAATACGGCGTGATGACGGCGCCCGAGTATGCCGAACCTCCGTCCAGCCGGATGCCGAATCCGGCCGGCGAACGGTAGGTGGAGAGCTTGCCGTAATCCGGCACGAAGCCATTGGCGGGATCCTCGGTGGTGATGCGGCACTGCAGCGCGTAGCCATAGAGCGGAATCCGCTCCTGTGCCGGAAGGTCCATCTCCGCGCCGTGCAACTCCAGGCCCTGCGCCACCTGGATCTGCGCGCGCACTACGTCGATTCCGGTCACCATTTCGGTGACGGTGTGTTCCACCTGGATGCGCGGGTTGACCTCGATGAAGTACCACTCGCCCGAATCCGCGTCCACCAGGAACTCGACCGTGCCGGCGTTGTAATAGCCGGCGGCGCGCGCCAGGCGCACGGCGGCACGGGCAAGAGCGTCGCGCAGCGCGGGATCGAGCGAGACCGCGGGCGCCACTTCGACCACTTTTTGATGGCGGCGCTGGACCGAGCAATCGCGTTCGTAAAGATGCAGGATGTTGCCATGGCGATCGCCCAGAATCTGCACCTCGATGTGGCGGGCGCGGCGCACGAAGCGCTCGAGGAAGACGGCGTCGTTGCCGAAAGCGGCTCCGGCCTCGCGGCGCGCCTCCTCGAGGCGGCCGGCGAAATCGGCTTGCCTGTCCACCACCCGCATGCCACGACCGCCGCCGCCAAAAGCCGCCTTGACGATGAGCGGGAAGCCGATCTCGCCGGCGATCTTCTCCGCTTGCTTGGGGTTGCGCACCGGCTGCTCGGTGCCAGGCACCACCGGAATGCCCGCCTTCTCCGCCAGGCGCCGAGCCGCGGTTTTGTCGCCGAGCAGCTCCAGCAGTTCCGCGCCGGGGCCGATGAACGTGATGCCTGCGCGATCGCAGGCGCGCGCGAGGGCCGGGTTCTCGGAAAGAAAGCCATAGCCGGGATGGATGGCATCCACGCCTTTTTCCCTGGCCAGCTCGACGATGCCCTCGACGTCCAGGTAGGCCTCCACCGGACCCTTGCCCTGGCCGATCAGGTACGCTTCGTCGGCCTTGAAGCGATGCAGGGCCAGGCTGTCTTCCTGCGAGTAGACGGCCACCGTGCGCAGGCCCAGCTCGTTGGCAGCGCGCAGAATGCGAATGGCGATTTCGCCGCGATTGAGTGCGAGGAGCTTGTACATAGGGTGGGAACTCGGCGGAAACCCAGTCCGCCGGTCAATTCATGAGGATACCAAAAGCGTGAGGGGAGGAGCCCGGGCGCTGGAGTTGCGTTCGATTACAGCGCATCGCGGACGATTTGGTATTATAGGGAACGGAAGCGAAGTTCGTGGGCGACTAGCTCAGTTGGGAGAGCGCTGCGTTCGCAATGCAGAGGTCGGGGGTTCGAGCCCCCCGTCGTCCACCAAATTCTCAGCGCCGCCGCGGAGTTGACTGACGGCCGCTCCCGACGCTACAGTAAGAGTGTCCTTCTTCGCTTGATCCCGCCAGTCCCCATCGTCTAGCCCGGCCTAGGACATCGCCCTTTCACGGCGGTAACGGGGGTTCGAATCCCCCTGGGGACGCCATCTCGTTTTTCACGTGCGGCTATTGCTGTGGCCGCGCACTCCATGCGGCTTCCAGTCGGTCGCGGGTGACGAAGGAGGCCTGGGTGCCCACGCCCAGCGTGGACAGCGCGGCGTAGACGTTGGCGCGGGCGATGGCGGTGGTTTCATTCTCGCCGGCGGCGAGAAACGCGGCGAAGCTGCCGATGAAGGCGTCGCCGGCGCCGGTTGAGTCGATGGCTTCGACGGGGAACGGCGGGATATGGTCCACGCGGTCGTCGCCGGCGCAGAGGGCGCCATTGGCGCCGAGCGTGACGATGACGCGCCGCACGCCGGCGCGCAACAGACTCACGGCGCAGTTGCGGGCTTCGTGAAGGTTGTTCACCGGCATGCCGGTGAGCGCCTCGGCCTCGGTTTCATTGGGGATGACGTAATCGGCGTAAGCCACTTCGGCGAGATCGAGCGGCTGGCCGGGCGCTGGATTCAGGATGGCGCGGATGCCGTTCGACTGGGCGAAGCGCAGCGTGTAATAGACGGTTTCGAGCGGGATCTCCAACTGCAGGACAATGGCATCGGCCTGGCGCAGCAGCGGCGCGGCCGCGTCGATATCGGCGGGCAGCAGGCAGTCATTGGCGCCCTTGACCACCAGGATGCGGTTCTGGCCGGAGGAATCGACGAAGATGGGGGCGACCCCGCTGGAGACGCCTTCGGTAATCAGGACGCGCGCCGCATCCACCCCGCGCGCGGTGAAGTTGTCGATGGTGGCTCTGCCGAACAGGTCGTCGCCGACGCGCGCGATCATCGACACGCGCGCCCCGCAAAGCCGCGCGGCTACCGCCTGATTGGCGCCCTTGCCGCCGAAGCCGAGGTGAAAGCTGCGGCCGAAGATGGTTTCTCCCGGCCGCGGAAACCGGTCGGTGAAGGTGGTGAGGTCGACATTGGCGCTGCCGACTACCGCGATGTGAGGCTGCGTGGTCATATACGGATACCATATTGTAGACATGGATCACGACCCAACACGCAGATTCTCGGTTCGGGTGGACGCGTACGCGCGGCACCGGCCGTCGTACCCGGTGGAGGTGGCGGCGCTGGCCGAGCGGGAGTGCGGGCTGCGAGCCAGACAGACGGTGGCCGATATCGGCTGCGGCACCGGCCTGCTGGCGCGCCTGTTTCTGGAGCGGGGCTGCTTCGTTTTCGGCGTGGAGCCGAATCCCGAGATGCGCGAAGCCGGGCGAAAGGCGCTGGCCGGGCTGGAGGGATTTCAGGCCATCGACGGACGCGCGGAGGCCACCGCGCTCGGCGCGGCCAGCGTGGACGTGGTAACCGCGGGACAGGCCGCGCACTGGTTCGATGCCGAAGCGGCCCACGCCGAATTCACGCGGATTCTCAGACCCGGTGGCTGGCTGATGCTGGTGTGGAACGAGCGCAAGCGGGAACCGGGCTTCATGATCGAGTATGAAACGCTGATCGCGCGCCACGCGCCCGAGCAGCCGCGCATCGACGCGCAGCGGATCACGGGCTTGTTCGGTGGCAGCGGCTGGCGCATGGCGCGGTTCGACCACCGGCAGACGCTCGATGCCGATGGGCTGCGCGGGCGAGTGGCATCGTCTTCCTACACGCCGCTACCCGGGACGGCTGAGTTCGCCGCGCTGATGGCGGAGGTGGACGGTCTGTTCGCGCGGCATATGCGGGACGGATGGGTGACGGTCGAGTACGACACGGAGGTCTACTACGGGAGGCCGGGCGCTTAGGGGCTCATCCGGCAATCAGCGGTTGAAAGTCACGGCCACGGGGCCGGACGGCCGGCGCCACCGCGCTTGCTCGAAAGGAGCCGTGGATTTGGCGGGTGCGGCGGAGGGCCCAAACCCGCCACCGCACGCGCCGGAGCAACCTGGCGTTCACTTCTCTTCGATCGCCAGACTCACGCTGTTGCTGCGGGCCGGCGAGCCACCCGTGAGTTGTCCGGCGATGCTGAGAGGGACCGAGTTTCCCGGTGCGCCATCCGGCACGATGGCCGATATCCGCGAGACCCCAGCCCTGCCAGGAACCGGCGCCACCGACTCGGCCGGGAACTCGGCTTCGCCGATTCGCACCAGCACATTCGACGCCGCGCCGATGCCGGTCGCCAGAATCGCGATCCGGTCGCCCGGGCGGGCCGGCTGAGCCGCCGACAGGTAGTTGCGAACCATCGCCAGTTTCGATTCGCCGTCGAGCGATTCGCTGTCGAGCGAAACCAGGCCCTGTCCCGATCCGGAGCCATCCACCGTGAAGATCCCCGGCGCGACGGCATTCTGCGCAGTCTGTATGGACGGGGAAACCAATCCCGCCGTACGCACCACAGTTTCGAACGATGAGGCGGGGCCGGCCTCGGGGCACAGGATATCGATTCGCGAGGGCGAAGCGTACAGGATCGGCACCGGTTTTCCTTCAACCTCGACGGAAGTGCCGGCCAGTTCGAGCGATCCGCCCGACGGATCGGTGGCGGTCTCCGCTTGCGCCAGCCATCGGCCTTCGATGCGCGCGATGGCGCCGGGACTGCACGCGCCCTCGACCGAGCCGCTGGCGGCGTTGACCACGCGGTCCACCGCCGGCGAACCCGCGTCCACCTGCACCGCGGAATAGGCGGTTCCAACCTCGCCCGCCGGGTTGGTGGCGGTGAAAACAAGACGATACTTTCCCTGCTGGGCCGCGCCGGGCGTCCAATCGAACACGCCCGCCGAGCCGTCGAATGTGGCTCCGGCCGGCAGAGGGCCCGCGGTGAATCGAGCGGATGGGTCTGCGGCCGACACCTGGAAGCGAAGTTCGTCGCCGAACTTGACGGCTTCGGACGCTGGGACGCTCACGGCCAGGTCGTGCGACCGCCGCAGCGACACCGTCTGTTCGACCAAGTCGCCATTCAGTTGCGCCGAAATGACGGCTGCCTCGTCTTTGGAACTCGCCACCGAATCGATCCGGAACTGTACGCTGGTCTGGCCGGGACGGGTGGCGATGACGGCCGGCAACTGAAGCGCCGCGCTCGAGCTGGAGAGACGCACTCGAGCGGTGGCATCGTCGGCGACCTTGCCGAGTTTCATGGCGCAAAGTCCGGTGGACTGCGCCGGCAGCGTGTCCGGCGTGCAGGAGAGCGAGAGAATGCGGACCTGTGCCTGTTGGCTCTGTTGCGCGCTGGCGTTCAGAGTCACCGTGGTGGTCATGGCGGTGCCGTTCAGGCTGGCGGTTACGACCGCCGTCTGACTGGCGGCGACCTGTCCGGCAGTGGCCGTAAAGCTAGCGGTGAGCGCTCCATGCACCAAGCGGAAGGTCACAGTTGCCGGAACAGTGAGAAGAGCATTGTTACTGGCGAGCGCCGCCTGGCCCTGGGAACCGCCGGCGGCGGTGATCGTGCAGGTGGCCGACGCGGCGGAACTCAGACTGGCAGGCGAGCAGGCGAGCGAAGACAGGAACGCGGTGGCCGACAAGCCGACCGTGGCCGTCGCCGAACTGCTGTTGTAGGTGGCCGTCACCGTCGCCGTCTGACTGGTGGCGATCGTTCCGCTTGTGGCGCTGAACGTGGTCGTGGCGGATCCGGCCGCCACCGTCGCCGTGGCCGGCACGGTCAGTCCCGCCAGATTGCTCGACAGCGCCACGCTGGCGCCTCCGGACGGCGCATCCTGAGTCAGCATGATGGTGCAGACACTGGTGGAATTCTGCCCCAGGGTGACCGGGCTGCACGTGAGCGAAGAGACCTGCACCAGCGCCACCAGGCTGACCATGGCGGCCTTCGAGGCGCCATTGAGGGTGGCCGTGACCGTGGCAGTCTGATTGGCGCCGCACTTACCCGAGGTGGCTGTCGAGGTGGCCGAAGTCGAACCCGCCGCGACGGTGACCGAGGCCGCCACCGGAAGCATCGTGTTGTTGCTGGCCAGCGACACCGCGGTGCCTCCGCTCGGAGCCGCCTGAGCCAGCAGAACCGTGCAGGTGGCCTGGCTGCCGGCAGTCACGCTGGTGGGCGAACACTGCAGCGAAGACAGCGCAGGCTGCCAATTCGTCACCGCCACCGTGCCCGAGGTTGCCGCCATCGGTTGGGCGGATCCATTCGCGAAAGCCGCGACGGGGTTGTTGACCGCGATCGGTACGGTCGCGCCGCTGGTAGCAGGGGCGAGGGTCACGGTAACCGTGGCCACCACTCCGTTGGCGATGGTCGAATCGGTCGCCCCGATCGCCAGACAGGTCACCGTGCCGCTGACCGAGTTGCACGCGAGGGTCTTGTTCGCGCCGGTGAGCGCCGCTCCGGCCGTGACCACGGCGGAGGTGACGTCGCTGGGAACGTACGCGAATGTCCACTGCAAACCGGCGGGCGCGCCGCCGCTCGCGTTTAAGGTGAGGTTCAGTGCCACGGAGCCGCCTGCGACGGCGCTGCCGGATGCGAGACTCACCGAGGACGCCATGGCGGAGGTCGTCAAACTAATGCCGGCCGTCGCCGAGGTGCTGTTGTAGGTAGCCGTCACGGTCGCCGCTTGGTTGCTGGAAACCGTGCCGCTGACGGCATTGAAAGTGGCCGTGGTGCATCCGCCCGCCACCGTTACCGTGGCCGGCACCGTGAGTGCCGCCGCATTGCTCGCGAGGGTCACGGCGGCGCCTCCGCCGGGAGCCGGCTGAGCCAGCATGACGGTGCAGATGCTGGAGGAACTCGGCCCCAGGCTGGTGGGGCTGCAACTGAGCGAAGAGACCTGCACCGGCGTCGTCAAAGCGATGGTGGCCGTGGCCGATGTGCTGTTGTAGCTAGCTGTCACCGTTGCCGTCTGGTTGCTGGAAATCGTGCCGGTGATGGCGCTGAACGTGGCCATGGTGGATCCGGCCGCCACCGTTACCGTGGCCGGCACCGTCAGTGCCGTGGCATTGCTAGTCAAGGCGATGCTGGCGCCTGCGCACGGCGCTGCCTGAATCAGCGTGACGGTGCAGATGCTGGAGGAACTCGGCCCCAGGCTGGCGGGGTTGCAACTGAGCGAGGAAACCTGCACCGGAGCTGCCAGATGGATGCAGGCCGTCGCCGAGCCGCTGTTGTAGGTGGCCGTCACTACCGCCGTTTGATTGCTGGCAACCGTCCCGGTGGTGGCGCTGAACGTGGCCGTAAGAGCTCCGGCCGCAACCGTCGCCGTGGCCGGCACCGTCAGTGCCGCCACGTTGCTGGACAAGGCCACGGTGGCGCCACCGGCCGGCGCAGCCTGAGTCAGCGTGATGGTACAGGTGCTGGAAGAATTCTGCCCCAGGCCGGTGGGGCTGCAACTGAGCAAGGAGACCTGCACCGTCACCGTCAGATTGATGCTGGCCGTCGCGGAAGTGCCGTTGTAAGTGGCCGTGACCGTCGCCGTTTGACTGCTCGAAAACGTGCCGCTGGCGGCGGTGAAAGTGCCTGTGGCAGACCCGGCCGCAACCGTCGTCGTGGCCGGCACCGTCAATGCCGCCGCATTGCTCGACAGGGCCACGCTGACGCCTCCGGTCGGCGCGGCTTGATTCAACGTGATGGTGCAGGTGCTGGAGGAACTCTGCCCCAGGGTCGCCGGGCTGCAACTGAGCTTGGAGACTGCGACCGGCGCCGTCAACGTGATGCTGGCCGTCGCCGAAGTGCTGTTGTAGGTGGCCGTCACCGTCGCCGTCTGATTGGTGGAAAGCGTGCCGGTGGTGGCGCTGAACGTGGCCGTAAGAGACCCGGCCGCAACCGTCGCCGTAGCTGGCACCGTCAGTGCCGCCACGTTGCTGGACAAGGCCACGCTGGCGCCACCGGCCGGCGCAGCCTGAGTCAGCGTGATGGTGCAGGTGCCGGAAGAATTCTGCGAGAGGCCGGCGGGGCAACCGAGCGACGCAACTTGCGCCGACGCCGTTAAACTGATGCTGGACGTTGCGGCAATGCCATTGAGAATAGCCGTGAGCGTCGCGGTCTGAGCGGTGGCGATGACGCCGGCGGTAGCCGTGAAGGGGGCCGAAATCGAACCGGCAGGCACGGTAACCGAGGCCGCCACGGGAAGCGCGGTGGAGTTGCTGGACAGGGAGACCAAAGTGCCTCCGCTCGGAGCCGCTTGAGCTAGTGTGACGGTGCAGGTGGTTTGGCTGCCGGCAGTCAGAGTGAGGGGCGCGCAAACCAGCGAAGACAACCGGGGCTGCCAATTCGTCACCGTGACCGCGCCCGAAGTCGCCGTCGCCGTTTCGGCGGATCCATTTGCGAAAGCCGCCTGAGGGTTGTTGACCGCGATGGGCACCGTCGAACTGCCGGTCGCCGCGGCGAGGGTGACGGTGATCGTGGCGATCACGCCGTTAGCGATCGTCGTATCGGTCGTCCCGATCGCCACACAGGTCACCGAGCCGCTCACGGGGTTGCAGGTGAGGGTCTTGCTCGCGCTGCCGAGCGGCGCTCCGGCGGTCACCGCCACAGAGACGGCGTCGGTGGGAGCGAAAGCCAAGGTCCATTGCAAACCGGCGGGAGCGCCACCGCTTGAAGTCAAGGAAAGGTTCATCGGCACTGAGCCGCCCTCGACGGCGGAAGCGGACGAGAGGCTCAAAGAAGCGGTTTGACCGAGGGCTAAGCTGCCGGGGAGGAAGCAGAACAGAAAAAAGGCGATCCACTGCTTCGAGGAACTATTCGGCATTTGGATTGAGTATTCCTACTTCCAGATCCGAATATAGTAGAGTCAGTACCTGTTTAACCAGACTGTGAATGGATAGTATGCAGAGACTCACCGAAGGCGCAAACACAAAGTAACCCCCTCATTTGCGCAGCAATATCTTTCGCGAAGCACTTAGATTGACTTACTAGTCACTTACAAACTGTTGATTTCACGCTTGGGCAAAAGTGCACTTTAGTTATTCTCAGTGTTTCAT
>JBAVIH010000168.1:0-17088 GCA_049686695.1 Bryobacteraceae bacterium
GCAGAGCCCGCTTCCGCTTCACCAACCGCCCCCAGTATGCGTTGGGGAGAGAGCGCTGGCAATTGCCTGTCAGCGAATGGTAACCTGTCCCTAATATCCGTGTCTCAGGCAGGGGGTCCACTCCAGGGCATTTCGGCGGCATTTCGGGGACGGCATTTCGGGGACAGGCTACGAAAACTCGAAATTCGGCGCGCCTCCGCGAATCACGCAACCCGCTTGTTCCTCGATCTCGGCTTGCCAGCGGTGATATCGACATCTACTTTCAGACCGGCGGCGGTCACCATGTTAACCAGCGTGTCGACCGTGAATAGCGCGATCTTGCCGCGCACCAGATCGGAGATTCGCGGTTGCGATACACCCATGACCCTGGCCGCGCGGGATTGGGTGATCTTCCTCTCCTGGATATAGCCGGTCAGAGCCATCATCATCTTGGCGCGGATGCGGAGGTTCTCCGCTTCGGCGGGCGGAAAACCGCAGTCTACGAAAACATTCTCACTGTCTTTGGTCGCTTTCATCATCATCCTGACCGCGATCTTATCGCAGTCGGTCCCGATCCATTGAGCTTCGCAAAAGGGCGTTGATTCGCGTCTGATAACCCTTGCCTTGTCCTTTGAGCCAGGCAAGGACGTCCGCGTCCAGCCGGATTGTGAGGGGTTTCTTGATGGGCCTGTAAAACTTGCCGACAACCGCCTTGCTCCAATCGAGCACCGGCGGGATGTCGGTGGTATCGATTTCCCGGTCTTTCATCCGCTTGAGCGCACGGATTTGATCAGCCTGAGCGCTTTTGGTTCTTTGCATATGCTCGCCTTTCGCTCGCGATTGCCTTTCGTGCCGAAATCAGCCGGATCACCTCGTCGCCAACCTCGTCACAGTAGGTGTGGGCCACCAACAATACCGCGCCGGACACCATTCCAACCGTCTGCCATCGCTCCTCTCCCTCGACCACGCGATCCTTAACGCTGAGCACCTGGGGATCGTCGAAGACCAAACTGGCGGTCTCGAAGCTCACCTTGTGCTTTGCGAGATTGCGGCGGTTCTTGTCCTCATCCCATTCGAAACGCATCAACAGTACTTCATATATTGTACATACATTTTAGTGCATACTCAAACGGAGAAATCTCAGGCCGCTCCGGCCGCCCCGGTGACGGCTGCGATCCAGCTAGAACGGCCGTCCTGCCGGACCACGCTGCCTCACATCCTCGTCCAGTATACTTTCGATAACTCGACGGTATAGCCCTCCGCAGTCTAGTCTCACGCGCCACCGTGCCGGATAATACTTGCGAGGAAGGCCATGAAGGTTGTGGTGCTCTGTGGCGGTCAAGGGACACGCCTGCGCGAAGAGACCGAATTCAGACCGAAGCCCCTGGTGGAGATCGGCGGCCGGCCGATCCTATGGCATATCATGAAGACCTACGCCAGCTATGGCTTTCGGGAATTCGTGCTGTGTCTCGGGTACCGGGGCAATATGATCAAGGATTATTTTCTGAATTACGAGGCGATGAACAACGATTTTACGATCTGCCTCGGCCAGAAGTCCCAGATCCAGTACAACGGTTGCCATGAGGAACAGGGCTTCCAGGTAACCCTGGCGGATACCGGCGAGCAGTCGATGACCGGCGGACGCGTCAAACGGATCCGGAAGTATATCGAGGACGACACCTTTCTACTGACCTACGGCGACGGGTTGACCGACGCGAATCTGGCGAAGATCGTCGAGTTTCACAAGGCTCACGGAAAGCTGGCGACCGTGACGGCGGTGCGGCCGATCTCCCGCTTCGGGGCCGTGACTCTCGATCCGGAAGGGCACGTCGACCGATTCAAAGAGAAGCCTCAGGACGATGGTTGGATCAGCGCGGGCTTCATGGTTCTCAATCGCGGCGTGTTCGACTACATCGGGGGGGACGACTGCATCCTGGAGCGGGAAACCCTGGAGCGGCTCGCCGCCGACGGCGAACTGATGGCATACCAGCACGACGGCTTTTTTTATGCCATGGATACTTTCCGCGAATACCAGTATCTGAACGACCTCTGGAAGGATGGCAGGGCGCCGTGGAAGGTGTGGGAATGACATCGGGATTCTGGCGGGATCGCCGGGTGCTGGTGACCGGGGCCACCGGGCTGCTGGGTGGCTGGCTGACGCGCCGCCTGGTGGAGCAGGGGGCCGAGGTGGCTTGCCTGGTGCGCGACTGGGTTCCGCGAAGCGAACTCCTGCGTTCCGGAACCATCGAGCGGGTGAACCTGGTGCGCGGCGACATTTGCGACCGCGACACGGTGGAACGCGCCATCGGCGAGTACGAAACCGGGGTGGTGATTCATGTGGCCGCCCAGGCCATCGTGGGAATCGCCAACCGCAACCCGATTTCGACCTTCGAAAGCAATATTCGCGGCACCTGGACCGTGCTCGAAGCCTGCCGGCGCTCGCCGGGTGTGCGTTCGATTGTGATCGCATCTTCCGACAAGGCGTATGGGGCGCAGGAGAAGCTTCCCTACACGGAAGACACGCCGCTGGCCGGACGCTATCCGTATGACGTAAGCAAGTCCTGCGCCGACATGATCGCGCAGTCGTATGCCGCTACCTACGATTTGCCGGTAGCGGTGACGCGCTGCGGGAATTTCTACGGCGGCGGAGATCTGAACTGGAACCGCATCGTACCCAGCGCCGTGCGATCCCTGCTGCGGGGCGAGCGGCCGGTGATCCGCTCCGACGGCCGCTACGTGCGCGATTATTTTTACGTGGAAGACGGGGCCGCGGCCTACATGCTGCTCGCCGAGCAACTTTTTGGCAGGCCCGAACTGCGCGGCAAGGCCTTTAACTTCTCCAACGAAACCGAAGTGACGGTGATGGAGCTGGTGCACCGGATCGTGAAAGCGATGGGCACGGATCTCGAGCCGCTGGTGCTCAACGAAGCGACCTGCGAGATCCCACGCCAGTCGCTGTGCGCGGCGCGCGCCCGCACGCTGCTGGGCTGGTCGCCGCTGTTCACGCTCGATGAAGGATTGGAGCGAACCATCGCCTGGTATCGGGAGTTTCTGGCATGACGGAAAAAGGCCGGCAGCTTCGCCAGCGCATTCTGGACCTGGTGACGGAGTACACCCACGAGGCCTTTCCTGCCCGAACGTTTTCGCCGGGCTCCGATCCGGTGCCGGTTTCGGGCCGGGTTTTCGACGAGGCCGAGATGCGGCTGCTGGTGGATTCCTCGCTGGACTTCTGGCTGACGGCGGGACGTTACGCGGAGCGGTTCGAGCGGGAATTCGCGAAATGGATGGGAATGCGCCATTGCCTGCTGGTAAATTCCGGCTCGTCGGCCAATCTGGTGGCGCTCTCGGCGCTGACGTCGCCGCGGCTGGGGGAACGGCGCTTGCGGCCCGGCGACGAGGTGATCACGGTGGCGGCCGGCTTCCCCACCACGGTGAATCCTATCTTGCAAAATGGCCTGGTTCCGGTCTTCGTGGATGTTACGCCGCCCACTTACAACGTCGACGCGTCGCAGCTCGAGGCCGCTCTCTCGCCGCGCACCCGGGCGATGATCTTCGCCCATACGCTGGGCAATCCATTCGATGTGGGCGCGGTGGCCGGCTTCGCGCAAAAGCACGATTTATGGCTGGTGGAAGATTGCTGCGACGCCGTGGGATCCGCCTATTACGGACGCAAGACCGGCACTTTCGGCGACCTGGCCACGGTAAGCTTCTATCCCGCCCACCACATCACGATGGGCGAGGGCGGCGCGGTTTTGACCAACACGCCGCTGCTCGGCGCCATCGCCGAATCCTTCCGCGACTGGGGCCGCGACTGCTGGTGCGAACCCGGCTGCGACAACACCTGCGGCAAGCGGTTCGGTTGGCAACTGGGCGACCTGCCCAGCGGATACGATCACAAGTACACCTATTCGCACATTGGCTACAACCTGAAGCTCACCGACATGCAGGCCGCGGTGGGCGTGGCGCAACTCGACAAGCTGGACGGATTCGTCGAGGCGCGGCGGCGAAACTTCGGAACGCTGCACGACGGGCTGGCGGGCCTGGAGGAATTCTTCGTCCTGCCCGAAGCCACCACCGGCGCGGAACCGAGCTGGTTCGGTTTTCCGATCGCGGTTCGCCCGGATGCCCCGTTCTCGCGCAACCAGGCGACGCGTTATCTGGAGGACCGCAAGATCGCGACGCGGCTGCTGTTTGGGGGCAACCTGGCGCGCCAGCCGGCGTACCGCGAGTCGCACTATCGCGTGGTTGGCGCGCTCAGCCAAACCGACTACGTGATGAACCAGGTGTTCTGGATAGGGCTTTATCCGGGAATTGGCGGGCAAATGCTGGAGTACATGGTGGACAGCCTGCGCGCGCTTCCGGAGGGCGTGGGAGCGGTTACCAGCTGAGGCGCATGGAAAACGTTCTCCACAACGATCTGGATCACGTGTTGGAGCACACCGAGCACCTCTGGGCGGAAGTGCGCGGCGAACGCTTCTTCATCACCGGCGGCACGGGTTTTGTGGGCACCTGGTTGATGGAGAGCTTGACTTGGGCGAACCGGAGATTGGGTCTGGGGATCTCGGCGGTGGTGCTGACACGCACTCCTGGCGCCTACCGTCAACGGCTGCCGCACCTGGCCGAAGATCCGTGTGTGACCCTTCACGCCGGCGATGCCGCGTCATTCGAGTACCCGGAAGGCTCTTTTCCGCTGGTGATTCACGCCGCCACCGAGCGTTATTTTCCTCCCAGTGTGGATCGGCCGGCAGCCACCTTCAGCCGGGATTTGTCCGCCACCGAACGGGTGCTGGAGCTGGCGCGAGCGCGGCGAACCAGGCGCTTTCTGTTCACCAGCTCGGGCGCGGTGTATGGCGAACAGCCAGCCCACCTGCTCCACATCCCGGAAGACTACGCGGGCGCTCCGCTGCCCACCGACACCAATTCGGCATACGGGCAGGGGAAGCGGGCCAGCGAGTTTCTGTGCGCGAGTTACGCACGGGTTTTTGGATTCAATTCCGCCATCGCGCGCCTGTTTGCGTTCACCGGGCCGTACCTGCCGCTCGATGAAAACTACGCGGCCGGCAACTTCATCCGGGACGCGCTGGCCGGGGGTCCGGTGCGCCTCGCCGGCGACGGCACTGCGGTGCGCTCGTACCTCTACGCTGCGGATCTGGCGATCTGGCTGTGGACCATCCTGTTTCGCGGAAAATCGGGCGTTGCCTATAATGTAGGCTCGGCGCAGGCGGTGAGCATCGCGGAGCTGGCGCGGCACGTAGTCGATATCGCCGGCCGCGACATCGGGATCCGGATCGGCAGCGCCGTCCCGCCCGGACTTCCGCGCTCCCGCTACATTCCCTCCGTGGAGCGCGCCCAAAGCGAGTTGGGTGTGCAAGTGTGGGTTCCTCTCGAGGAGGGCCTTCGCAGGATGTGGCACTGGAACCGCGCGCAAGGGCCGGCGGCGCTGGCCATCGCAGAAAAAGGAGCCGCCGAACTCATCGGCACGGCGCGAACCTCATGAACTTCGACCTACACGACAAAACCGTTCTCATCACCGGCGGCACCGGGTCTTTTGGCAGGAAGTGTACCGAGATTCTGCTGCGGGAGTACCATCCGCAACGCCTGATCATTTTCAGCCGTGACGAGCTGAAGCAGCATGAAATGCGCGTGGCCGGATTCGACCATCCCTGTCTGCGTTATTTTATCGGCGACGTGCGCGATGTGGACCGTCTCCGCCGCGCCATGGTGGACGTGCACGTGGTGATCCACGCGGCGGCGTTGAAACAGGTGCCGGCGTGTGAGTACAACCCCATCGAGGCGGTCCAAACGAATGTCAATGGCGGCAGGAACGTAATTGAAGCGGCGTTGGACTGCCGCGTGCACCGCGTGGTGGCCTTGAGCACCGATAAGGCGGTCAACCCCGTCAATCTTTACGGCGCCACCAAGCTGGTGTCGGAAAAACTTTTTGTGCAAGCCAATGCCTACCGCGGCGGCGACCCCATTCGGTTCAGTTGCGTGCGCTACGGCAACGTCGTAGGCAGCCGTGGTAGCGTGATCCCGCTTTTCCGCGAACAGCGCAAAGCGGGCCGCATCACCATGACGGATCCGCGCATGACGCGGTTCTGGATAACCATCGACCAGGGCGTCCGCTTCGTGTTGAATTGCATCGAAGTCATGCAGGGCGGCGAAGTTTTCGTTCCGAAAATCGCCAGTATGCGGATGACTGACCTGGCTCGTGCCATGGCCCCGAATTGCGTGATAGAAGAAATCGGCATTCGCCCGGGAGAAAAACTGCATGAGGTGCTGCTGTCGGAGGACGAAGCGCGGCACTCCGTGGAGTTGGAGGATCGCTACGTCATCGCTCCGGCGCATCCGTGGTGGAAGGACCAACCGGCCCCCTTGGGCGCTCCGCTGCCCGAGGGATTCCGTTACTCCAGCGACAACAATACCAAATGGCTCACAAGAGATGAGCTGTTGGAGTTCGCCGGCGAGAAGATCGAGGTTGTGTCCGCTTGCTGAGGCCGCATGCTTCTTTCCGACTACGTAATTCAGTTTCTTGGCGGTAAAGGCATCCAAGACGTTTTCTTGGTTTCGGGCGGGGGCGTGATGTACCTGCTCGACTCCCTCGCGCGCAACCCGGCGGTTCGCTACTACTGCAACTATCACGAACAAGCTTCCATGGCCGCGGCCGAAGGTTATGCGCGGGTGACCAACGGCGTGGGAGCCTGCATCGTCACCGCCGGGCCGGGCGGCGCCAACGCACTTTCAGCGATTCCGGCGGCGTGGGTGGATTCGATACCGCTCATCGTGATATGCGGCCAGGTGAAGCGCGAGTTGATCGCGGATTACACCAAGATCCGACAGATCGGTCCGCAGGAGGCGAATATCGTGGGAATGGCGCGGCCGGTGACCAAGTACGCCAAGACCGTCCGCGATCCCGAAAGCATTCGCTACGAACTGGAATACGCGTACCATCTGGCCACGTCGGGCCGTCCTGGGCCCGTGCTGCTGGAGATACCCGTGGACGTGCAGGGCGCCGCGATCGAACCCCGCGAGCTGACCGGCTACACACCCGCCGCGCCTGAAGAGAGCCGAGCCGGGTTGGCCGCGAAAGCCGCCCTGGTTCTCAAGGAAATCCGCCGTGCCCAAAGGCCCATCCTGGTGTGCGGCAATGGGATCCATCGAGCGCGGGCGCAGGAACTGTTGCGCATGCTCTTGAGCCGTCTGGAGGTCCCGGTAGTGCTGCCTCTGACCGGCAAGGACATCCTCGAAGAAGACCATCCGATGTACATGGGAATCATCGGAACGGCGGGGCAGCGGCGCGCCAATTTCGCGGTGCAGAACAGCGACTGCCTGGTGGCTGTCGGCGCCGGACTGAACTGCCAGAAGGTAGGCTTCAACATCGCCGGCTTTGCGCCAGGCGCCCGAAAGATCATCGTCGATATCGACGAGGGCCAATTGCAGTATCAACTGGTGCGGCCAGACGTGCCGATTCTAGCCGACGCCGCCGAGTTTCTCGGCGAGATGTGGCGGCAACTCGAGGATGCGCCGTATCGCGCGCCGAACAAGTGGCTGGACGCCTGCGCCCGCTGGAAGCGGCGCTATCCCATCGTCACCGCCGATTACTTCGCCGATCCGGATCACGTCAACACGTACGTCTTCTACCACACGTTGTCCGGGATTCTCGATTCTGGCGCCGTGATGGTGACGGGGAATGCACTCGACACGACGAGCTACTTCCAGGCGTATCGCGTCACCAAGGGGCAGCGGACCATCAACAGCGGCTGGGGCGCCATGGGTTGGTGTCTGCCGCTGGCCATCGGCGCGTGTATCGGCTCCGGCAAGAAACAGACGCTTTGTTGCACCGGCGACGGAAGCTTCCAATTCAACATTCAGGAGCTGATGACTATCGCTCATTACCGGTTGCCCATACGCATCTTCATTCTGAATAACCGGGGCTACTCGAACATCCGTTCCACCCAGAACGGCTTTTTCGAGGGCCGGTACGTGGGGGCGGACGCCGCCTCCGGCGTCGGTCATCCGCATTTCGATCGTTTGGCGGCGGCTTACGATCTGCCTTACTCTCGGATCGAAAACAACGCCGGGCTGGAAGCGGGCATTCGTGCCGCGCTCTCGGGCGATGGGCCGGGCATCTGCGAAGTGAATGTGTCGCCGCAGCAGGGTATATGGCCCAAAGCATCGGCGGTACGCCGGCCGGATGGCACGTTCGAATCCAGGCCGTTGGAGGATATGGCTCCTTTTCTGCCGCGGGAGGAACTGTGGGAGAACATGCACCTGTTTGATACCGGGGAGCAGCCGGCATGAGAGTAGTGGTCACGGGCGCGAGCGGGCTGCTGGGGGCCAACCTGGTCTTCGAGCTGGACCGCCGCGGCCACGCCGTCACGGCTCTTTACCGGCATCACCCGGCCCGGTTCCCGAGCGCGCGCGCCGCGGCGTGCGATCTTACAGACAGCGCCCGGACCGCCGGTTTGCTGGCCGATGCCAGGCCGGAATGGATCATACATTGCGCCGCCGCTACAGACCTGGAATGGTGCGAGAGCCACCCGCGGGAATGTATGCGGATCAACGGCGAAGTGCCGGGCGAGTTGGCCGCCGTTGCGCGGAAAATCGGCGCCGGCGTGGTCTACATCTCGACGGACGCAGTCTTCGATGGCGTGGATGGCGGATACCGGGAAACCGATGCCGTTTCCCCGATCAACCACTATGGCCGCAGCAAGGCGGCCGGCGAATCGGCGATCGTTAGCAATGCGGAGCGCGCGCTCATCGTGCGGGTCAATATTTACGGATGGAATCTCCAGCCCAAGCGCAGTCTGGCCGAATGGGCGCTGGGCCTCTTACAGGCCGGGGAGCAAACGCCGGGTTTCTGCGACGTGGTGTTTTCGCCGGTGCTGGTCAACGATTTGGCCGAATGGATTTTGGATCTCATCGAGCGGGGTTGCGGCGGCATTTTCCATATGGGATCGCCGGAGCCGGTGAGCAAGTACGAGTTTATTCGCACCCTGGCGGCGGTTTTCGAGTTGGATGGCTCCCTGGTGCGCGAGTCCTCAATCCAAACGTCGAGGCTCGTCGCGCCACGCCCCCGCCGCACCTGGCTGCGCACGGCGAAGATCGCCGCCGCGGTTGGACGGAGCACTCCCGGTGTTCCGGATGGGCTCAGAAAATTCCGCGCGCTCGCTGAAAACGGATTCGTAAACCGGCTGAAAGGCGCCGCGGCATAAAGAGGACTCTATGGCCGTTTTGCATATCGGGGAGCGCGAGGTAGGGGAAAAGTCGCCGGCCTATTTCGTTGCCGACATCTCTGCCAACCACGACGGCGATCTGGCTCGGGCTCGCGCGCTGATTCATCTTGCCGCCGCGAGCGGCGCCGATGCCGCCAAGTTCCAGAACTTTCGCGCGTCCAAAATCGTCAGCGGGCGCGGCTTCGAGGCGATTGCGGACAATGCCTCGCACCAGGCGAGATGGAAGAAATCGGTCGTCCAGGTTTACGAGGAGGCGAGCCTGCCTTGGGAGTGGACGGAAATCCTCAAGAACGAGTGTCATGCCGCCGGCATCGACTATCTCTCGACTCCTTATGACTTCGAGGCGGTCGATATGCTTTCGCCGCACGTGCCGGCCTATAAGATCGGCTCCGGCGATATCACCTGGCCCGAGATGCTGCGTAAGGTCGCTTCCAAAGGTAAGCCAGTGCTTCTGGCGACCGGCGCTTCCAACATGGCTGAGGTGCAGGATGCCGTCGCCGTGATCCTGGAGTGCAATCGCCAGCTCTGCTTGATGCAATGTAACACCAATTACTCCGCCAGCCTGGAGAACTTCCGGCATATCCACCTGAATGTCCTCAAGACTTACGCGGTGATGTTCCCGGAGGTTGTGCTGGGGCTGTCGGACCACACCCCGGGCCACGCTACAGTTTTGGGCGCCGTGGCGCTCGGGGCCCGCGTGGTAGAGAAGCATTTCACGGACGACAACCGTCGCGAGGGACCGGATCATCCATTTTCCATGACGCCGGCAACCTGGCGCGAAATGGTGAATCGCACACGCGAGCTGGAATACGCATTGGGCGAACCAGTGAAGCGGGTGGCCGGGAATGAACGGTCCACGGTCATCGTGCAGCGTCGATGCTTGCGCGCCGCATGCGACCTGGCCGGCGGCACCGTGGTAACCCGCGAAGCCCTCGATGTGCTCCGGCCCGCGCCGCGGGACGCCATCTCCCCTTCTGAAATGGGCAGTGTGATCGGAAGGCGCTTGCGCGTCGCCGTGCCCTGCGGCGAGGCAATAGCGTGGGGCATGCTGGAGGGCTAGATCCCATGCGGATTCTTTACTTCAGCCGATCCTACACCCCGCATGACCGCCGTTTCCTGGTGGCCCTGGCGGGGTCGCCTCATGAAATCTGGTACCTCCGGTTGGAGAGCGACGAGGTGCTGTACGAAGCGCGCCCCGCGCCGCCAGGCGTGCGGGAGCTCGATCCGCTGGGCCAGGGCGGGAGGTTACGGACGGCGGACGAGTGGATTCGCCTGGCCCCACGCCTCGAAGCAGTCCTCGAACGGATGCGGCCCGACCTCGTCCTTGCCGGGCCCATTCAACAGTGCGCGTTTCTTACGGCACTGGTGGGATTCGATCCGCTGCTCGCGGTGTCCTGGGGCTCCGACCTTCTGGTGGATGCGCAGCGGGATGAATTCTGGGCTTGGATGACGCGCTATGCGCTGCGCCGGTCAGCCCTGCTGGTCACCGATTGTGACGCTGTGTCACGGAAGGCGCGCCAGTTGGCGGGGCTTGCGGAGGACCGCATCGTGCAATTCCCATGGGGCGTGGACCTCGCCAGCTTCCATCCTGGCCGCGATGAGCCGGCGGTCCGGCCCAGGGGATGGGAAGATTGCATCGCAGTCATTTCCACCCGCTCCTGGGAGCCGAGTTATGGCGTACTGCACTTACTTGAGGGGTTCCGCCTGGCGTGGAGTGCCGATCCGCGCCTGAGGCTGCTCTTACTGGGAGACGGAACGGAGCGGGACCGGGTGCGCCGGTTTCTCGAGGATCACCACTTAGGTCCCGTCGTTCATACGTTGGGAGCCGTCGCTCACGAGCAACTGCCCGCCTGGTTCCGCGCCGCGGACGTTTACGCGAGCTGTGCCTACAACGACGGCAGCTCTCTCTCGCTGCTCGAAGCAATGGCGACCGGACTCCCCGTGTTGGCAACCGACTGCGATAGCAACCGCGAATGGATTGCCGGCCCCGGGAACGGTTATCTGGCGCCATTTGGCGAGGCGGCCGCCATTGCCGGCGCGCTGCTGGAGATGGCTGCGATGAGCCCGGCGAAGCGCGCCGAAATCGGGCGCGCCAATCGCCTGGTGGTGGAAAAACGGGCCGATTGGCGCCGAAATGCGCAGCGACTGCTGGAAGCGTGCGAGCGTCTCGCCGTTCCGAATCAGGTTACCCAATGAAATTCATCAGCATAGTTACCGGCTGTTATAACGAAGAGGGAAATGCTCGTGAGTTGTACGAGCGGGTGACCAAAGCCGTTGCCGGCGAACTCCCCGAGTACACCTACGAATTCATCTTCATCGACAACGCCTCGACCGACGGAACGGTTGCGGTCTTGCGAGAAATCTGCAAGCAGGACCCACGCGTGAAGGTGATCGTGAACAACCGTAACTTCGGCCACATCCGCTCCTGCTATCACGCCATGCTGCAGGCCAGAGGCCAGGCGGTGATCGCCATGGCCTCGGATCTGGAGGATCCACCGGAGATGATTCCCCAGTTCGTTCGGAAGTGGGAGGAGGGCTACAAAATCGTGCTGGCGCAGAAGCGCTCCAGCGAGGAGCGCGCCCTCATGTCCGCCATCCGGAGGATGTATTACCGCCTTGTTTCGCGCCTTTCCGAAACGCCTCTCGTTAAGGACGCGACCGGATTTGGCATTTATGACCGCCGGGTGATGGAGGATATCCGCGAGATCGCCGATCCGTATCCCTACTTTCGCGGGCTGATTTGCGAACTGGGATACAGCCAATGCTTGATTCCCTTCGATAAGCCGGCGCGCAAGCGCGGCATCACCAAGAACAATTTCTACACGCTTTACGACATGGCCATGTTAGGGATCGTCAACCACTCCAAAGTGCCGCTACGGCTGATGACCTTTTCCGGCTTTGTGAGTGCCGCCATCTGCGGCCTGGTGGGGCTCGGATACCTCGTGTATAAACTGATGTACTGGAACCGGTTTTCGGCGGGCATCGCCCCCTTGGTCCTCGGCGTTTTTTTCTTCAGCTCCGTTCAGTTGATGTCGGTCGGAATTCTAGGTGAGTACATCGGCTCCATTTACACCCGCGTACAGAAACTGCCGCTGGTGGTGGAGCGCGAGCGGATCAACTTCAAACACCAACCGGGGACGCGGCATGAGCATGATCACTCTGTGACGGGTGAAGAGAGACCCACGCAGAGCGGCGGCCCGGACCAACCGAATACGTGAGCTGACAGGGAGCGCCTTCACGGTCGCGCCAGGTACGGCCGCGCCGGTGGCGTCCTTAACCGTGCCGGTGATCGCTCCCATGATCTGCTGCGCGCAGCGCGGGATAGGCGCCGGCGCAAATCAACACCACCCAGCAGACGGCTTTTCCGAGAAAGTCGGTCGGTAAACTTCTCATGATTTTTCTCCACGAGAAACAGAATCGTTCGACGTAAACAGAACCCCTGGGTCATGCTGCCGCTATCCCGCTGAAGCGGCTTCGGCGCACCGGCGGTAGCCGGTCCCGAGCGCCAACACAGCGAAATCTCGCCCGATGGGGCCGGTATCGCTGAAGCTCTACGACAAGTTCGGCCTCATTTTGCGGATCGAGACCACCGTCAACGCTTCTGACGAATCTCTTGCTATGCAGCAGTTCTAACTGGAAATGCCCGGGCGGTTTCGATGGAGAGTGGGGTCGATCACAGCCGCCATTTTCGCTACGTCAAGTCCGCCGCCGAGAAACTCGTTCAGTTTCTCGGCAGTGACGAGTCGCTCGGAAATTGCGTTCCTGTGTTCGATCACCAGCAGTTGCGTATGCGGGCGCCGTGTCAGCGTCGCTTTCACGCGGACAAGCGTGCGCACATACTCCTCTTTCAGCATCCGCCGGCGTTCCGGCGTCGCGGCCAGCGGCTGATTACGGCGCACCAGCATGCGCTCCTGCGAATCGATCACCTCGTCGAGATCGCGCTCGCTGAGGATCACGCGACAGGCCAGACCCGGCGGCAGAGCGGCCAGCAGTGGAGCGACAATCTTGATAGCCCTTCCGCGCCCCTCGAACAGCCACGTGGAGTTTCTCGGCAGATTCTTCACCGGCTCAAATTCGAGATAACCATGCGGATTGTCTTCATCCGCTTCGCGCAATCCGTCCGAGAGAACGCCCAGGCCGCCGGCGGCCAGCATTTGCATCAGCATGGAAGTACCCGAGCGCGGTAAGCCGGTCACCACGATGAGCGATTCCTCGAGCGGCGGCATCTCAACCGTCTCGGCCGTGAACAGCGTATCGGGCGCGTCGGAAACAGCGGCAGCGCTTTCCACTGGTTCAGCTACCGGCGGGCGCACTGGACGCGCAGTCCCGCGGCTTCTCATGCGGCGCGCTAGGCGCCAGTGCTCGCGCGCGGATTCGGCCTCGCCGAGGCGCTTCTCCAACAGCGCGGCGAGTCGAACGTGAGCTTCGGGAAAATTCGGGTTGGAGGATATGGCTGCGCGGAACGCCTCGGCCGCCCGCTCGTATTCCTTCATTCCCGCTAACGCTTGCCCAAGCAGGAAATGGGCCAGCGGATAGTCATAAATCCTCTGCAGTGCATCGAGAGCCGAATGCGCGGCAACGCCGAATTTCCTTCGGCGCAGCGCCATCTGGCACACGCCGACATGTGCATGCGCGTTGTCGGGATCGATCGCCAGCGCCTTCTCGTAGACCTGCTGCGCGTCGCGCCAGCGGCCCAGGCGCAGATACAGATCGGCGGTCTGCAGGAGCAGGCCCGGCCGCACGAGGTGCTCTTCCATCACCCGTTCGAGCGCGGCCAGCGCTTCGGCATAGCGCTTCTCCGCTGTCAAGACCTGCGCTTTCAGGTAATCGGTCACGGGCGGCTGATAGCGCGCCAGATTGCGCCAGCGTGCGAGCTCGCGCCGCTCGTCTTCGCTGAGCGGCGAATCGGGTTCGATCCCGGCCTTTTCGGTCTGAGCCTGATCCGCCTCAGCCTCCTTCCTCTCGTGGGCACGTTCGACGGCGACTTTACGCAGCGCCTCGATCTTTGTCTCCGCCTCTTCAAACACCGCCCGGCGGCGGCCATCCAGGTCGTCGACAATGCGCCGCATCTCCTCGTCGAGTCCCAGCGCCTGGCAGGAAACGAACAGCCGCACGGCGAATCGCTGCTCATCGGGATCGGCTGCATGGAGCTCGGTGAAGATCTGGTGCGCTTCGATGTGCCTGTCGTCGTCCTGGTAAGCTTCGCCGAGGTTATAGCGCAGCTCGCGGATGGTCTTTTCGACCGCAACTTCGCGGTTCTCGTCCGGCCGTTCGATATACCCCAGCGCAATCATCTGTTCCAGCGCTTCGTGCGCCGCCACCGGATCCAGCCGCGTATGCGGCGGATGGCGTCCATCCGCACCCGGAACTTCTTCCCAACTGGGAATCGACGCGACCTTCGGCGTTTTCACGAAGGCCTGCGAAAGCACCTTGCCGTCCATATCCTCGCCTACCGGCAGTCCGTAAAGTGTCAGGATGGTGGGCGCGACGTCCAGCACCGATGGCCCGTGCAGCAACTCGCCTTTCTTTATGCCTGGCCCGCCGATGGCGAGGATGCCAAAATCGCGGTGCTCGATCGCAGGTCCGGCGGGGATGTCGGGAATCGATGCGGTGCGCAGGTGATCCGGATGGAAGCCGTGATCCGATATGAGAATGACGGTCGGGCCTTGGCCGGCTTTCTCGAGCAAAGTCCCCAGCATCCGATCATGGAACTGGTACGCCATCGAGACCACATTGTGGTACAGTTCGAAGTCGCGCTCCGCGATCCAGGACTGCCGCGGCGGATGGTACTTCATGAACCCGTGGCAGAAGTGATCGATTGCGTCGTAGTAGACCGCGAAGAAATCCCACGGCTGGTTGTCCAACAGCCAGGTAGCGGCGGCGTGCACGCTCATGCATTCCGCGAGCGTCCGCAGGAACAGGGCCAGGCGCTTGTCCTGATCCTGATCGATCTCTTTGGCCAGCGGAATAAACGGCTCCACCATCTCCGGCACCAGAAGGTCGGGATGCATGCGCAGACCCGCAAGCGTCTCAGCCAGTTCCGGCGGATGAATCGCATTCGCCAACAGCGGCCAGCCCTTGTCGAGCGGCCCGCTGGCTCGATGGTAATGGTCGGAAACCATCACTCCGTCGATCGGCTCGGCGGGATGGCTGGGCCACCAGCCAATCACGATGCTGCGCAGATCGTTCTGATTGAGAATGTTCCACAGCGCCTTCGATTTTCGCGAGAGGTTGGAGACCGGTTGCACGCCGCGTCCGTCCGGCGTCGGCTCGGAGAATCCGAGGATGCCATGCTGGAACGGCCGCTTTCCGGTGGCGATGGAAGTCCACAGCATTGGCGAGAGCGGCGGATGGAGCGTGGCGATCTGCCCCCTGACGCCGTTTTCCACGAGGCGTTGGACGTTGGGCATCTTGCCGGCGTCCATCAGCGGATTGACGACTTTCCAGTCGGCGGCATCCCACCCGACCAGGAGAACTTTACGCGGCGCCGGCGCCTGCTTCTGCACGGGAATTAGATTGACTCTTTCGTCTATCGTGAAGAGACAAACATCTCGATGATAAACACAAAGTGCTGTCGATGCCGCGCTCCGTTTGGCGTGGGGGCGAAGAAACTCATCCGTTTTGCGGCTTCCACAGCCGCTTGACTGTTCGGATCGGACGGCTGCAGCGAGTGTGCCTCGACGAGCTGTCCCGATGGCGTAACGAGGCCAAACACACAGACTGGCCGGATCGTCGCGCCAAACGCGAACGGACCGCGTCCAAAAAAGCGCGAAACTTTTTGCGCTCCCGCGATCCCGCTTGCCTGTCCTCTCGCCTTCATCTTCTCAGTGGGAACAAACAGGCCGGACTCGGCGGCGGGAAGCCCGGTCAGGCTGTCCACGGAGATCTTCGATACGGTCTTGCCGGCTTCGGTCACGATCACCGTTCGCGGCAACCGGCAGTCGCCAAGCTGTGGGCCGTTCGCGTAATCGTAAGCGTAGTAGCGCCCGGGCACTTGCGACTGCACCTGGAGAAGCCCGGATTCCGGATCGACACACTCCTCGCTTTCCATCCAGCCTCGCCCGGGCGTCGCACTTACGGCGCTTCCCGGGGCGGAGAGCAAAACACAGGTAATCCTCGCACCGTGGAGGACAGCCGTCGAGGTTCGGATCTGGGCGCGAACAACGTTCTCCGAGGACGGAATCGGGTCGAACAACGCTGCCCGCGCCTCGTGCAAACGGAGTGGAATGGTGCTCGCCGTCCCCTCTTCGTAAAACATCGATTTCGCGGAGATCCGAGTAGTCGAAAATCCGGCCGCGGCTTTCGCCGTCCAGTGGAGCCCCTGTTGGGGATCGAACACATCCTCCATCTTCCAGACGCCGTCATATTCGGTTTGACCGCCGGAATCCACCGTGAAGGTGACCTTGAGATCGTACGCGCTTCCCGCATTTCGCAAGGAGTAACTATCTCGCGCGCGAGCAAGAAGCAGAAGAACGGCGTCGCGGCTTTCGGGTGTATCGACGGCCTGGATTTGGCCGCTAACCAGTTCGAGAGGATCGCCCGGTATGGGCGCCATCCTGGGCGTGCTTTGGCCAAGAGCCGCAAGCGATAGTGCGCCTGCCATGATCAACCGCAACATTCCCTTGGAGACCATTCAACTAACCATCCCGAACAGATTCTATATTACTGGTGGTTGAGGTAAATCGCAGCCTGGGCTCGTACGGCCTCCCGCCGGGCAGGGTTCGAGACAATGCGGCCGCAGATCCGCCGCCCGATCCGCCGCCTCCACCCGATCCACCGCCTCCTCCACCATCGGTTCCGCCGCCTGATCCGCCGCCGCCGGTCCCGCCACCTGCTCCGCCACCTGCTCCGCCGCCTGTCCCACCGCCTGCGC
>JBAVIH010000169.1:0-1709 GCA_049686695.1 Bryobacteraceae bacterium
CGCGAGCGCGGCGTGGTGATCGCCAGCGGCCTGATGGCGGGCGGCGCGCTCGGCGGCGTGTTCGGCGCGGCCTGCCGCCTCATCCCCGGCTACACCGAAGCCTGGATCCACACGCCGTTTTATGCGAACGACCTGGTTTCGCAGTGCCTGTCCGGCCTCATGTTCCTGGGCCTGTGCGCCTATCTGTGGTTCAGTTCCGTCCGCCGGCAGAAGGAGAATGAAGTATGAGCGCGCGTTTGGAAACACTCGTCGGCAACGCCATCCTGGGCATCGACACGCTTTGGGGCGGTGACGTTCTTTGCGCCTCCGGCACGGGCCGGTTCATTGCCGATTCCTGGTTCAGCGACGAGCCGCTGCCGCTGGCTTACACGGTCGCCGAGGCTGCCGCGGTTCGCGCCTCGGGCGGCGTTTCCGCCAAGACGCCCGACGCGGCGGCAATCGACCGCTATCTCGCCCAGGTGGATATTCCGGGCGCCATCGAGGGCCTGAAGCGCGCGGGCGCGGAGTGCGGCGGCCTGCGCGGCGAATACCTGGTGGGCCTGGCATTGTGCTTCGAAGCCATGTGGGATCTGGCGATGGAGATCCTCGGCCGCGGCGCGCCGGTGCCTTACGAACGGTGCGTGATGGCCTCCACCGGCCGGCCGCCGGAGGCGTCGGACCCGGCGCAGAAGCGCGCGCGTGTGGCGGAACTGCTGGGCGGCTCGGGCGACTTACTGGCAGCGGTGGATCGCTGGCGCGCAAGCCATCGCGTCCCGATGGCATCCATCCGCCTGCTCGGCGCCGCCGTGATCGGCCACTTCGATCGACTTACCGCAACTAATGTCGTCCCGTATCTGCCGCCCGAGTTCGCCGCTGTCCCGCGGGCTAACATCGAGTTTCTGCCGATCCAGGATGCCTGGTTCTCCGGATCGATGAACTATCTCGGCCGCGCGCGCCGCGCCGATGGCAGTCCCGAATACGAGGCCACTTACGAGATCAACGCCTCGCTCGAGACGTCGCTGCCGGAGTTTCTGCAACTGGTCAGTCACGAGGTGGCGCCCGGCCACGTCACCACTTTCGCCTATCTGCAAAACCTGTACGTGCGCGGCGAGGTCGGCTTCGAAGCCACCGTATTGACCATGAACACACGCGCGGCCGCGTTGTTCGAAGGCATCGCCAACAATGCCATTCTGATGGCGTACGGCGTCAACGAGGTGGACCAGTTACCCGACCCGGATTTGCAGATCGGCGTTTTGCTGGCCCTGCTGCAGGACGATGCCAAGAACCAATCGTCGTACCTGACCTGGGGCGAAGTCGCCGCGCAGGCAACCGTCGCCGAAACGCTGCGCCGCGATTTCCTGGTATCGCCCGAGCGCGCCGACAAGCTCTCCGGCGCCTGGGGCCGTCATCCGCTGCTCGGCCGCATGTATCTCCCCGCTTACCGCGCCGGCACCATGCGCATCGCCGACTTACGCCGCCGCTATCCGGCCTCGCGCATTCTGCCGGCGCTCTACGGCGCACACGGGTTAGTCGACATCACCACGCTCGAGCGCGCGCTGTAAGCCCAGGCGCGGCGAATGCGCGTGTCGATCGGCACTGGTTAGCGTTACCCCTTTTCCGGCCCCGGCCTTCCAACTCGCAGAAGAAAGGTAACTCGGAGTGTCAAGGCAAAGTAGAAATGTCCTATTCCCAGCAAAGTAGAAATGTCCTGTTTTGAGGGGCCGGTCAGA
>JBAVIH010000170.1:0-2646 GCA_049686695.1 Bryobacteraceae bacterium
GACCACCATTTCGGACTCGGTGCGAGTACCGCCGCGGGCGATCGATGGACGTTTCGACGGATCTTCGCACTTCGCGACAAGTGCGTTGTTGAGCATCGCCTCTGCCCGGAACCAGTCTTCTTGATCCGATCCAGCGGGACAGCCGTTGTTTAGCCACAATTGATACGCGACTGCAGCGATTTCGCTTTCCGTTGGGCTGGCGGTTGCGGGGGGTTTCACGGATTCACTTACGGGGGTCCTTTGGAGCATTATCCTTGCTGTGTCGCTTGACATGGTTTTCGACGGCTCTTGGAGGGCCGTCGCGTCCGAGCCCACTCTCGTTCCTCGCCTTGGCATGGTTCACCTCCTCTGAAGCCCCCGTCGTGCACTGCCCAGAGTCAAACTGCCGGCGGAGGAGGTCGTCGATCTTCAGTTGGCGGTCACCGAATTCGGCCCAAACCCCTTCCCAACTGGCATGTACTTCGTTTTCGGGCAGAGCCATAACCGGGGCGGCGATTCTAGCGGAGCGCTGGTCGCTCTTGAGAAGAAAAGGCCGAACCAGCAAGTGTGTTCGATCCCGGTCTAGGGTGACAGTGCTGCGTTTTACGTCGATTTGTTTCATTGGGAGATCGGGGCTGCCAGGCCGGTTCGTTGAACGCCAGTCGCGGTGGAAAGGTGATCCAGATTCAACTTACTCGATTCATGCAGCCGATGGCCGAATCGGCTCGAAGCAACCGATTCGCGGGGCGGCGCTGTTCCCTGCCGTCGTGCCTCTTCGAAGGAACCCATGTAGACTCCCGCCGTGTTGCTCCACACCATTGTGCGGCCCAGCTTGTAGGCGTTAGCGCTCATCGCGTTGCGGCGCGTTCCATCGCGCAATAACCCATTCACCTCACGCGCAATCGCCCTCGGTTCTGCGAATGGCACCAGTACGCCACGCTGGTCCCTTAGCAATTCGGCGGCATGCCAATAGGGCGTGGAGATCACGGCTTTGCCCGCGCCAAACGCACACGCCAATGTTCCCGACGTTATCTGGGCTTCGTCCAGATAAGGAGTAACGTAAAGATCCGCCGCTCCAATGAACTCGGTCAGTTCCTTCAGATCCACAAAGCGGTTGTGGAAGATGACGTTGTTCTCGAGTTTGTTTTTCCTGACGATGGCCTCGAGGCCGAGGCGATAGGTTTCGCCTCGCGTGCGCAACTCGTTGGGGTGGGTGGCGCCCAGCAAAATATAGACGACGTCAGGGAACTCCGCCAAAACGTCGGGAAGAGCATTGAGCACATGCTCAATCCCCTTGTTCGGCGAAAGCAACCCGAACGTCAGCAACACCTTTCTTCCGCCCACGCCGAACTGGTCCTTATAATAATCCGGGGAGACAAATGTCACGTCGGGAATACCATGCGGGATGAGATCGATCTTGGCCGGTGGCGCCTGGTACACCTCTCGCAAGAGGGTTCGTCCCCGCTCCGTCATGACCACCAGCCGGGTTGAGTGCGCGACCAATTTCTGCATCACGCGATACTGGTCGGCGTTCGGTTTGAGGAGAACGGTGTGGAGCGTGGTGACGACCGGCGCGTTCAGTTCGCGCAGCAGGGCCAATAAGTGACTGCCGGCGGGCCCGCCAAATATTCCGAACTCGTGCTGGACCGAGACAATGTCCACGTCGCTGGAGTTTAGGAAGTGGGCGGCGCGCCGGTAAGAATCCAGATCCTGTTCCTCAATCTCGAAGCGAACAACGCCCGGATACTGATAGCACCCACTGATGTCATTGACCGGTACGGCGAAACACCTGGCCTGGGGATGCCGCGCCGCCACAGCCCCAAGCAGGTCGGATGTAAACGTGGCAATACCGCATTTGCGCGGCAAGTAATCGCCGAGAAACGCGATGGTTCGAATGCTGGAGCCTGTTTTCACGACTGGGCCACCTTCCTCCCGCTCTTGGCCGTCGCAATAGCCAGCGGTTCAGCTAATGGTGATGATGAGCGCAGAACCGCTCACTCACGCCGCATTGAGGAGAGTCGCACTGACAGAGTCCGTTCTCTCCTGCCCATCCCGATCGGCAACTTCCTGGCACTGGATACAACGCGACGCCCATGGCACGGCCGCGAGGCGCCTCGGGCTGATCGCCGATTCGCACTCAATACAGGTTCCAAAGCTGCCGTCCTGAATCCGGCGCAATGCAGCTTTGACGTCACGCAGCAGACTGGACTCGCGGTCCACGTTTCGCATCGCCAGATCTCGTTCCGACGCGTACTGAATTTCATCCATTTGGTCCGCGCTCTTCTAGATTGCGAGGCCGTCTCGCTTGCGCAATAACTGAACCAATTCGGCCGCTCTTCGTTCCAGGATCTCTTGGAACGTACCCATCTCGGTGTGTGCTATCTTCATGCAATCTTCTTCCGCCCGCACGCGCCAACCAGCCGTCTCTTGCACGAGATGCTCCATATTGGATCTGCTGCTGTTGAAGGTCGAGTCCGCTGGGCTGGCGTGCAGTTAGCGGAGATTCACCGAAGCCGAGATGCAAACACTGCGTCTGAGATGCAGGATTTGCCGACGCGTACGCCTGCAGGGCGGAACCCCGGGGGACGATGCGCGTGCGGCCGCCAGAAGTGGCGGTTGCCTGGCCCTCCGTTCGCTACACTCTCTCGTCCAGGATGGCAAGTCCCA
>JBAVIH010000171.1:0-10192 GCA_049686695.1 Bryobacteraceae bacterium
GGTTATGGTCGACCCGCCCTGTGGAAATACCGCCGAGTTGTTAGCCGCGTCGCGACTTCCCATCTTTAAAAGGCGGCCGATTAACTGACCGAACTTGACTTTGCATAGCATCCGAGCAAATCCGGAGTAGTCAACCCCGGAATGCGAGAAGAAGTTCTTGTCTTCTGCGGCAAGGATCGCATCGCGAATAATGGGTGGTATTTCCCCATATTGCGTGATCTGGCGGGATTCTGAGGCCATCTCCTTGAGTAGCTGGCCGTTGGCATCGTAAATGCCTCCGACGGTAGGAAACTCAAACCGGGTGAATCCTTCCAAATCAGGCAGATTGCTTCTATCAAAATAGACGTGATAAATAACGGCAGCCGCGAGCACGGCTATAACAGCCGCTGTGACACTAAGAAGGCGAACGAAGCCCTTCGTCCAGTTCAGACTTCCCAAGCGGGTTGCGCGCAGCCTCCGAACAGCCGCACGGGTGCGCACCCGCAACCTCTTGAACCGGATTCGAACAGACATCGCCAAGCCCCGGCGCGGAGGTGGCCTCGCTATGCTCATAAACCATCGCTTTCGTCGATCCGTTCAGCCTGCCATCGATGGCATTTCGCTCCTTTGCCGGACAGACCGCGGGGTTCCCGAATGACCCCGCGCGCACCTACCTGGCCTACAAGGGCTGTGGTAGAGGCCAAGCCCAGAAGTAGAACAAGCAGATCGCCGGGGATTTTGTACCCAGTACCCGGGCAGCAGCAAGCTATAGACCAAACTGCGTTGCGCTGGCACCTGCCGCCTGTTTCCTGCGCCGATAGTTTCGAATCGGCCGCCAGGAAAACAAATTGTGCGCAGTACTTGCGTCTTTGTTGGCAAGACTTGCACATGTTCCGTCCTATCAGTTTGTGGGCCGATCTCCCTGTAGGGTGTGCGACTCTGGGCCACGCCTGATGGCCACGGCCTTCGAATGGCGAAACCTGCATTTGGCCAGACAATTGCTCCATCGCGTGTAGGAGAACCAAACAACCATGTCCCGTTTCTGGAGTACCGCCATGCTGAGTGCCGCACTTATGACCCCGATAGCGATGGCACCAAGAGTGCTGCGAGCTGAAGATCAGAAGGCCGCTCGCACCTACCACGATAAGCAACATAATGACGATCATGCATGGAACAGTCAGGAAGATAAGGCGTACCGTATCTATGCAACCCAGAACCATCGAAGATATAACGATTTTTCCAAGCTCAAAGCAAACGACCAGCAGAATTACTGGAACTGGCGTCATGAGCACTCAGACGCCTTGCTCAAGATTGAAATAAAGTAACTTCGGTCACATGCGATAGCCCCGTAAGACGCGCGGGAATCCCAGGGCCGCCGCCACGCGCAACCTTGGTCCCCGCGCGTGTATGCGGCCAGGATTCCACAAGATCACAAGACTACTGCCGCAGAAACGCATGCTATATGTCTTCGCGGACACGAGCCCAAACGAGAGTTCCGGCTGCGGTTTGTGGATCAACATCCTGGCCAACGGCCGGAGTAAACCAACGTAGACTGCAAACATGCGACTCAAAGACGCGGTCCTCTTCGCACTGATCGGAACGATTCTGCTGTCGGTTCTGTTGGCAGCGGGCTTTATCCGTGACCTGGTGAGCTTGGTGAATGGTGCGGTTGCAGCGTTTACGCTGCTCACATCGGGAATTCACTTGCTGGCAAGTCTGAGTATGGCAGTATTCCTGTTTGTGTTCTATAAACGCCAGCCTTGATTCGAGACACTGGTCCACTTGTCGTTGTGCGCCGTCAGTGGCGAAGGCGCCGCGCCGTTAATCTGCGCCTCAGACTTCCGAAGGCACACACAGGGTTATCAATGGATTCAATGAGCTGCACGAGCGTCGAGCGCCACCGCGTTCGGTAAGACTTCAGGCTTTCGAACGCCGACCCTATCCCACCAATGTTGGAGGCTGTCAAAGTACAGGTACACCACCGGTGTCGTGTATAGCGTCAGCAGCTGGCTCATGATCAGCCCTCCGATGATCGTAATGCCCAGCGGACGGCGAAGCTCGGATCCAGTACCGGTTCCCAACGCGAGCGGCACGGCTCCTAGAAGCGCGGCCATCGTCGTCATCAGGATTGGGCGGAAGCGTAACATGCATGCTTCGACAATGGAGTCGTGTGAGTTCTTACCTTCGTTCCGCTCCGCGGCCAGAGCAAAGTCGATCATCATGATAGCGTTTTTTTTCACGATGCCGATCAGGAGAATGATGCCGATAATCGCGATAATGCTGAGATCGGTATGGGTGAAGAGAAGCGCCAGCAACGCGCCAACGCTTGCCGCCGGCAAGCTGGAAATGATGGTGATGGGATGGATGCAACTCTCATACAGCATCGCAAGGATAAGGTAGACAGCCACCAGCGCGGCCGCGATCAGGACCGGCTCGGTCGCGAGCGATGCCTCGTAAGCTTGTGCGGTGCCGGCGAATTCAGTCTGGATGGTCGCCGGAAGCCCGACCTTAGCCGCCGCCGCTGTCGCGGCATTCACGGCATCGCCCAGCGCCACGCCTGGCTTCAGATTGAAGGAAATCGTAACGGACGGAAAGAGACCCTGGTGAGTCACCGTCAGGGGAGCGGTGACGGAGGCGAACTTGGCGAAAGCGCTCAACGGAACCTGTTGTCCGCCTGGCGAATCCACGTAGATTTGCCGAAGAAACAGTGGATTCTGCCAGAACTCCGGCGACGCCTCCATCACCACGTGGTACTGATTCAGTGCGGTGTACATGGTCGACACCGGGCGCTGGCCGAAGGCGTCGTAGAGCGTGTCGTCGATGAGTTGCGCCGTAATGCCGAAGCGCGCGGAGGTCGCGCGATCATACTGAATCATGGCTTGCAAGCCGCTGTTTTGCTGATCGCTGCTGACGTCGGAAATGATCGGAATCGTTTTGAACTCTGCGACCATCTTGGGGGCAAACCGATTCAGGTCGTCCAGATTGTCACCGTGCATGGTGAATTGATATTGCGCGTTACTCTGCCGGCCGCCGATACGCAGATCCTGAGCGGCTTGTAAGTAGAGGGTGGCGCCTGGCAGTTTGGCCAACTTAGGCCGCAGCCGCGCGATGATGAGGTCGGCCGTGATTTTACGCTGTTCGAGCGGTTTTAGCGAAACGAACAGCCGCGCCGTGTTGTACGTGCTCCCGCCGGTGAATCCGTTCACAGTGTCAACGGCCGGGTCGGCGGCGACAATGTTGATCATCGGCAGCATGATCTTGTCCATGGCTTGAAACGAGGTGTCCTGGTCGGCCGTAATCGAGCCCTGGATTCGTCCGTTATCCTGTTGCGGAAAGAACCCCTTGGGTATGCGAATGAACAGGTAAGCGTTAAGTCCGATCGTGGCCAGCAAGACCACGAGCGTAATCGCCCGGAAACGGAGCGCCACAGACAGCGTGTTCCCGTATAAATTCACGACCGAATCGAAAGCCCGCTCGCTGGTCCGGTACATCCAGCCATGGGACTGCGTCTCTTTCAAGAGATGAGCGCACATCATGGGAGTTGCGGTGAGCGAAACCATCATGGAGACCGCGATGGCGATGGACAGCGTCACGGCGAATTCGCGGAAAAGGCGGCCGACGATGCCTCCCATCAAGAGCAGGGGAATGAATACCGCGATCAGCGAAACGCTGATAGTGAACACGGTGGATGCCACTTCCTGCGCACCCTTCAGCGCAGCTTCGAAAGGATGCACGCCCTGTTCCAGATGCCGCGTGATATTCTCGATCACGACAATTGCGTCGTCGACCACAAAACCGGTCGAGATGGTCAGCGCCATCAGCGAAAGATTGTCGAGACTGTAGCCGAGCAGGTACATCACGCCGAATGTCCCTACGAGCGACACGGGGACGGCGACGCTGGGAATAAAGGTTGTCCGCCCGCTCCGCAGGAAGACGAATACCACCAGAATCACCAGCAACACCGAGATGATGAGGGTCTTCTCGGTGTCGTGCACGGATGCGCGGATGGTGACCGTTTGATCCATGGCCACCTTCACATCGATCGAGTGCGGGATCGACGATTCAATCGCCGGTAGGACCGCTTGGATGCTATCCACCGTTTCGATGATGTTCGCGCCGGGTTGGCGGTAGATGATGACGAGCACGGACGGCTTACCATTCGCGTAGCCAGAATTTCGCAGGTCTTCCACGGAGTCCTGCGCCTGACCGATATCGGAGATTCGAACAGCAGATCCATTGCGGTAAGCAACCACCAGCGGCTCATAGTCACTCGCCTGAAAGATCTGATCGTTGGCGCCCACTTCCCACATGCGAAGGCCGGCCGAAAAATGTCCCTTGGGCGTATTGGCGTTCGCGCCGCTCAGCGTGGTCCGGACCTGCTCCAGGCCGATCCCATATTTGTTCAGGGCCGTCGGATTCAGCTCGATTCGAACGCTCGGTAGAGAGCTTCCTCCCACGGTCACCTGTCCAACGCCGCTCACCTGGGCCAGTTTCTGCGCCATGATCGTCGAGGCGGCGTCGTACATTTGACCCCTGGTGAGGACGGCTGAAGTGAGGGCCAGCATGAAGATCGGAGAGTCAGACGGATTCACTTTCCGATAGGAAGGATTGTTGGGAAGGTTGGATGGCAGATTGCCGCGGGCCGCGTTGATGGCGGCTTGTACGTCGCGCGCGGCCGCGTCGATGTCTCGATCCAAGGCGAACTGCAGCGTGACGCTGGTAGATCCGAGGGAACTCGAGGAGGTCATCTCGGTAACACCCGCAATTCGTCCAAATTGGCGTTCCAGCGGCGTGGCTACGGATGAAGCCATCGTCTCCGGACTTGCCCCAGGCAAACCGGCGCTCACGCTGATGGTGGGGAATTCAACCTGAGGCAGCGGTGACACCGGAAGCAGCCGGTATGCCGCGGCGCCAGCCAATGTGATCGCGACCACCAGGAGTGTGGTGGCGACGGGCTTCCGAATGAATGGCTCCGAAATATTCATCGATTACCCTGCCGGAACCGGTTGGGCGCCGGCGGGGACTTGGCTGGTCGCAGGCTTCCGCGAGAATCGCGCGGCCAGCCGATCGAACCAAATGTAGATCACCGGCGTCGTGTAAAGCGTCAACAGTTGGCTGATCAGCAGGCCACCGATAATCGTAATCCCCAACGGCCGCCGCAGCTCCGAGCCGCTGCCGGAACCGAGGGCCAGCGGCACCGCGCCGAGCAGCGCCGCCATGGTTGTCATCATGATCGGGCGGAAGCGCAGAAGGCATGCCTGATAAATGGCGTCTTTCGGTTTCATGCCCTCCTTGCGCTCCGCGGCGAGGGCGAAATCGATCATCATAATGGCGTTCTTTTTCACGATCCCGATCAGCAAAACGATGCCGATTAAGGCGATCACGCTGAAATCATTCCGGAAGATGATGAGAGCGAGCAAGGCGCCGACGCCCGCCGAAGGCAGCGCCGAGAGAATTGTCAAAGGATGAATATAGCTTTCATAGAGGACACCTAAGACGAGATAGACCGTGATTAGCGCCGCGGCTATCAGCACCGGCTCGTTGGCCAACGATGATTGGAAGGCCTGGGCCGTACCCTGATACGCGACCTGTACACTCGGTGGCATGCCCATCCCGTCTTTCACTTTGTTCACGGCCTTGACAGCGTCACCCAAAGAAATGCTCGGAGCCAAGTTGAAGGAAAGCGTAACCACGGGAAACTGACCCTGGTGATTTACCGTGATGGGAACAGTTGTCGTCTCCACGTGAGAGAAGGCATTGAACGGGATCTGGCCGCCATTCGGGAACGTCAAGGAGGAGTGAATCGAAGGAGCGTTGGAAGCAACCGCATTTGCCCGGATAAACAAATCGCTGAGGTCGGAAGGGTTCTTTCCGAAGCCCGGCTTCACTTCCAATATGACGTGATATTGGTTCAACTGCGTAAACATGGTCGACACTTCCCGCTGTCCGTAGGCGTCGTACAGCGTTTGGTCGATCGCCGCTGTTGTGATCCCTAAGCGTGAGGCTGTGTTGCGATCAAACACGAGTTTCGCCCGAAAACCAAGCGTTTGTTGATCGCTTGCCACGTCACTCAATTCCGGAAGTTGCTGCAGCTTGGCGAGCATCTGCGGAGCGAAGGTATTCAACTCGTCCACGTTCGGATCTTCCAGCGTGTACTGGAATTGCGTGCGGCTCACCCGGTCTTCGACCGACAGGTCCTGTACCGGCTGCATATACAGCGTGATGCCCGGCACCTTGGCAAGCTCCGGCTGCAAGCGGCGAATGACGTCGCTCGCGTTGATCTTTCGCGCTGCGAGTGGCTTCAAGTTGATAAGAATACGTCCGCTATTCAAGGTTGTATTGGTCCCGTCGACTCCGATGAAGGAGGACAGATTGTCGACGGCCGGATCCTGCAAAATGATCTTGCTCAATTGCTGTTGCTGACTGGACATCTCCGGGAAGGAAACTGACTGGGCAGCTTCGGAAACCCCCTGGATAACGCCTGTATCTTGAATGGGGAAGAATCCTTTGGGAATTACGAAGAACAGGAAAATGGTCAAACCAAGAGTCGCGGCCGCGACTAGCAGTGTCGCGACCTGCCAGCCGAGCACCCACTGCAAGGTCCTACCGTAGAACGCGATCACCGAATTGAATGCACGCTCCGACGCACGATAAAAGCGTCCTTGGCTCGCCTCGGGCGTGTGCTTCAAGAGTCTGGAGCACATCATCGGAGTCAGCGTGAGCGAAACCACAGCCGAGGCCAGGATGGTCACGCTCAGCGTAACGGCAAATTCACGAAACAGGCGACCTACGATATCGCTCATGAATAACAAAGGGATGAGAACGGCAATCAGGGAGACGGTCAACGAGACGATCGTAAAGCCAATTTGCGCGGAGCCTCTGAGGGCGGCTTCCAGCGGAGCGTCGCCCGCTTCGATGTAGCGGCTGATGTTCTCGATCATGACGATCGCATCGTCCACTACGAAGCCGGTTGAAATCGTCAAGGCCATCAAAGTCAGGTTGTTCAAGCTGTATCCGAGCAGGTACATGACTCCGAAAGTGGCGACGAGCGACAGCGGAACGGCGATGCCGGGAATGATGGTTGCGGCAATGCTGCGCAGAAAGAGAAACATGACCATCACCACCAATGCCACCGTGAGCATCAACTCGAACCGCACATCGCTGACGGAGGCTCGGATTGTGGTGGTCCTGTCGGTCAGAATGTTGACGTGGATGGATGCAGGCAGGGACGACGTTAGTTGAGGTAACAGTTGTTTGATTCGATCGACGACCGAGATGATGTTCGCTCCGGGTTGCCGCTGAATGTTCAAAATGACCGCAGGCGTCTGGTTCATCCAGGCGGCTTGGCGAACGTCCTCGACATCATCGAGGACTGTGGCAACCTCGATCAGCTTGACGGGGGCGCCGTTCTTGTACGCGATGATGAGCGGAGCGTAATCGCTGCTGGAGAGCAACTGGTCGTTGGCTCCAATCTGGTAAGCTTGACGGGCTCCATCGAAGTTTCCCTTGGCCTGATTGACGTTGGCTGCAACGATCGCGGTTCGCAGGTCCTCCAGATTGAAACCGTAGGAAGCCATCGCCGTGGGATTCGCCTGGATCCGGACAGCAGGTTTCTGGCCGCCGCTTATGCTGACCAGACCGACCCCAGGCAACTGCGACATCTTAGGGGCCAGCCTGGTGTCCGCGAGATCTTCGACTTTTGACAGCGGAAGATCCGTCGAGGTCAGGGCGAGTGTCAGGATTGGGGTGTCGGCTGGGTTGGTTTTGCTGTAGATCGGAGGCGCCGGCAAGTCCGCCGGAAGGTATGTACCCGAGGCATTGATCGATTGCTGCACTTCCTGTTCGGCGACATCGATACTCAGGCTGAGGTTGAATTGCAGGGTGATCACCGAGCTTCCGTCAGAACTGGTGGAGGTCATCTGCTGAAGTCCGGGCACCTGTCCGAACTGACGTTCGAGCGGCGCGGTTACCGAAGAAGCCATCACGTCCGGGCTGGCGCCTGGATAGAACGTAGTGACTTGAATGATCGGATAGTCCACCTCCGGCAACGCCGAAACAGGCAACTGTGTGTAACCTACGAGGCCTGCCAGCAGGATGCCCACCATCAGCATCGAGGTGGCGACCGGCCGAAGAATGAAGATCCGGGACGGGTTCATCTAATTCCCTTTTCGGGTCTTGCTGCCCTTGTCTGAAGCCTCCGGCCTCCGCCGTGCGGCCGCAGCATCTTGCCTGGCAGAGTGAGCGACGTCGTGACCGGGAAGCTCGGAGACGGGTTCATCTGGCTTCCCCTTCAGGCCTTGCCGCCCTTCTTGGCCGGGGCGTTCACTGAGGTGTTCACCGGGGGGTTAACCGAGTGATTGGCGGACGGGCTGACCGGGGAGTTTGCAGCGGGAATCTGTGTGGCGACTTTGCTCCCTTCCTGGAGTTTGTCGACGCCGGTCATCACCACGACCTCTCCCGATGCCAGCCCTGAGGCGACTTCAGAGTCGTTGCCTTCCGTCGTGCCGATGGTGATCGGCCGCACAGTCACGGTTGAATCCGGCTTCACAACGTATACATAGGTCGCCTGAGAGTTGCGTTGTACCGCGGCGGTTGGCACCAAAGTTACTCCGTGCTTTTCCTGTACCAGCAATCGCACGTTGACGAACTGATTGGGGAAGAGGGTGCCCTTCGCGTTCTGGAATGTCGCTCTCAGCTTGAGCGTGCCGGTGGTTGGGTCGATCTGGTTATCGAGCGTTGTCAACGATCCTTGCGCAAGCTTCGTCTTATCGTCGCGGTTGTAGGCGTCCACTTCCAGGGTTTGTCCTGAGGCCATCTTCTCGAGCACGACCTGAAGCTGGTCTTCGGAGATCGTAAAGATGGCGCTGATTGGGTCCATTTGCGTGATTACCACTAATCCGTTCGTGTCGGTTGCTTGAACGATATTCCCAAGGTCGACCAGCCGCAGCCCAATGCGTCCAGTGACCGGAGCCGCGATCTTGCAGTAGGCGAGATTGACCTTGGCGCCTTGTATCTGACCCTCGTCGAGCTTCACCACTCCCTCATCTTGATGTACGAGTGCCCGTTGGGTGGCAAGTTGTTGCTCGGGGATGGCATGCTGCGGAGCTAAGGTTTGATAGCGGGTCAAATCGATCCGAGCGTTATCCAGGAGGGCCTGATCCCTGATCAGTTGCCCTTCGGCCTGGGTCAAGGCCGCCTGGTAGGGCCCGTCGTCAATTTCCACCAGCAGATCGCCCTGGTGGATAGTGTCGCCTTCACGATAGCGGATGCTCGTCAATTGCCCGTCGACCCGGCTTTTCACCGTCACCGTCTCGAAGGGCGTGATGGCGCCAAGCCCCGAATAATATACGCCAATGTCTCCCTTGTGGGACGTCGCTGCCACTACCGGTATCGCCGGCGGACCCTTTGCGGCGGCCTTGGCCGCGCTAGCCGACTTGGCGGCGGCGATGTTCGACCACACGAGATAGGCGGCCAGACCCAGCACGAGAAGAATGCACAGCGACAGCCACACCCACAGCCCGCGCCGGCGGGGAAGCCTGGTCTTCTCGTATTGAGCACTCTCCGCTAGGGCCGGCGTGACAGGCGCGGGTGCCGATGCAATTGCCATCGGCTCACCAGTTTCGGAAGGCTGTTCCGTCAACGTCCCTGAGCTATCGAGCATATGGTACCCGGCGCGGAGTGCCGCGTTGGCCTACTCCTCAAACCTCTAGGACCGATGATGGGCAGCTGATTGGGGGCGGAAAACTACCAGGCTTCCAGTCCGTTCAACGCGCAAAATCGGACCGTTTTACTAAAGCACGAGACGGACCAAGTGCAGCCCACGTGGATACACAGGCACGGCACCACGCGGGTGTACCCTGGACGGTGCAGAAACTGCACACGGAGGTGCGGGATTTGCCGGTTCCTCAAGGCTCGCCGTTATTGCTACTGGCCGACTCCGCCCCGGGACGGACCGCCACGAGCGACAAGGCCCACAAGCCGGCGCCGAGCCACACGACGGAGCTGAAACCGACAAGCTCTCTGGAAGCCGCGGTCGCGATCGGCTCATGACTGAATCTTTGCCGACGAAGTCCCCCACCCTATTAGCGAGGGGGAAGTCGTCGTGTTCGCCTCTTCGCGCAGCGCGGCGATCCGGTTCTGCAGCGTCCGCAGGCTGATCCCCAACATCTCGGCGGCGAGTTTGCGGTTGCCGCGCACGTGATCGAGGGTGAGT
>JBAVIH010000172.1:0-1864 GCA_049686695.1 Bryobacteraceae bacterium
CGGACCCCCTGGTCCGCGCGGGTCCCCCTGGACCCGCTCTTCGTTCGGAAATCAGGGGCTTGCCCGCGGCGATGCGCGACCAGGGGGTCGTCCCCAGAGGGGACCCCAGGACGAGGGCGTCCGCCCCACAAATCAACCCGGCGTCCGGTTGCCGGAAAACTAAGTGGCATTGCGCACGAGTGCCTGCGCCACGTCGGAACGGCACGGTCTTTGCGAAATGACAGACTACGGTTCCGATACGCCGGCGGTGAGGACCAGCTCTTCTTTGGCTGGCTGGCGGCGATTGATGGGTTCGCGCCAGTTGATGCGAGGCAGGAAGAGCGATTCGTCGATGCGGTCGCGGTAGCGTATGGCGATGTTCATCAGCGAATCGAGCAGGGATTCGGACAACAGGTGCGGCTGAAGGCCGAGGTCGGCCAGCTTGGAGTGCCGCGCATTGTAATAATGCTGTTCGGCCTCCACGCGCGGATCCGGCAGGTGCTGGATTTCGACCTGGAGCGACAGCTTCCGCCCGGCAGTCTGCACCATGCGCGCCAGGTCCAGCACCGAGAACTGCTCGGTGAACTGGTTGAACACGCGGCACTCGCCCCTGGCGGCCGGGTTCAGGCAAGCCAGCTCGATGCAGCGGACGGTATCGCGAAGGTCCAGGTAGCCGCGGGTTTGGCCGCCCTGACCGTAAACGGTCAGCGGGTAGCCTACGGCCGCCTGCACGCAGAAACGGTTCAGCACGGTGCCGAAGACTTCGTCGTAATCGAACCGGTTGATCAAAGCATCGTCGAGCGCCGACTCATCGGTCATGGTTCCGTAAACCACGCCCTGGTTGAGGTCGGTGGCGCGCAATCCCCAGATGCGGCAGGTAAACAGCATGTTGTGGCTGTCGTGCACTTTCGACAGATGGTAGAAGGAGCCCGCCTGCTTGGGATACGGCAGCACGTCTTTGCGGCCATTGTGCTCGATGGTGATGTAGCCCTCTTCGATATCGATATTAGGCGTGCCATATTCGCCCATCGTGCCGAGCTTCACCAGATGGCAGTCGGGCTGAAACTCTTTGATCGCGAACAACACGTTCAGCGTGCCCAGCACATTGTTCGCCTGGGTAAACACCGCATGCTCGCGGTCGATCATCGAATACGGCGCGGACCGCTGCTCGGCAAAGTGCACCAGCGCCTCCGGCTGGAAGTCGCGGAACATGGAGGAAAGAAATCCGAAATCGGTGACGTCGCCCTGAAATACTTCGATTGTGTCGCCGGTGACGCGCTTCCACGCTTCGATGCGCTCGGCCAGGGTGCGAATCGGAGTGAGCGTTTCCACTCCCAAGTCCCGGTCCCACTGCCGCCGAAGGAAGTTATCGACAATCGCTACGGAGTGGCCCTGACGGGACAGGTACAGCGCGGTCGCCCATCCACAGTAGCCGTCACCACCTAAAACCGCAATCTTCATCGTTTTGGTCCTAATCCTTCCATTTAAGGCGCAATGCCTTAAGAGACGCCTGCGGGGGAGAAGAGGTTGCTCGACATGTATCGCCAGCCGGATCTTTCGACACAGCCATGATAGCCTGAGGCCCCTCTGTCAGAAACGGACAACCAGCTTTGCAAACAATATGTTAGCAGTAGCAACAGCTCGGCGTGGTAGCCCTTATGGGCTATTGCGAATCACCCTCCATTGCGGGGTCCGACTGTGCGCAAGCGCCCAGAATACAATTGCGCGCGGGCGGCCACTGTCACTTAGTTGCGAGGAACCGGCGGTAGAGTCGAGGATGGGCGCGGGTGCCGACGCGGAGCGTCGGCCCGTTTCCCATCCCCGCTCATCAAACCGGACGTGCGGGTTTCCCGCATCCGGCTTTCCGACTGGCTTCACCGCAGGC
>JBAVIH010000173.1:0-3667 GCA_049686695.1 Bryobacteraceae bacterium
AACGTAAACGCTCCAAGTGAACGGATGTGAAAGATGGAAGTTCAAGAAGCGCCACACGTGGTTTCTGTCTCGCCCTTCAAGAAGGTCATCGACGCATTCCTGTTGTTCTTGTTTTTTGAGGCCAGCCAAGGCATGACCCTTTTTCAACTGCCTCGGCATTTTCTCACTGCCGAGGCGCTCCACAAGCATCCGTGGATCGGTGTATACGAAGGCCATCTTTGGAAACTCGTCGTTCGTGAACCCCCGCGCGGGGCAATGTCCATCGCGCCCCCCGCAGGCGGCAAGCCGCGCGGGCAGGCCGAAATCGCGTTGCGGGCAACTGCTTGCGATGCACCGGGTTCGAGTGTTGAATCGGGGTCGCCTGTAGTGCAGAATTGAAAACGTCGATTTCTGATGGCTCCCCGTCGTGGACACGTTTCGAACTTTTGCGGCCTGCCCGCCTCCCGTGATCAGGGCGGTTTTCCGACAGATTCAGGCGCGCATGGTGGGCGCCAGTGGGGGGATCGCCGCGCCCATCTTCGCCCCTCGCCGCGCCACTCACTTGAGGCGCGCGCAGAACCGCAACACGAAACGCATCCGCCTGCTCAGCCCGGGCAATGCCTCGCCCCTGAGCAACTTCAGCGCACACGCGGCTAGGACCTCTGCCCCCTCGTCGAAATGCACCTTCCCGAACTCCGGATCGGCCAGCGCTGGCGACCCGACGTATCCCCGGCCGGCCCCCATTTCCGCAAGACCCGGAAAGCCGAACTGAAACCGCCGCAGCCGTTTCTGGAAGTACTTGCCGAAGTCGATCAGCACGGGTGGGAGCTCGGACGCACAAGGGCGGACCAGCTTCGGATATCGATAGGCAATGAAAGACGTCTCGCGGGCGCCAGCGTGGACATCACTCGCGCTGTCGACTACGCGGCCACCAATCGCCACTTGCGACGGGGACTCCTCGGCGTGCACGTGGCAGCTAAAAGGATCGGAGATGCGGATTGGGTAGCGCGCCATGACGTCGCGTGCGGCGGTCGCGATGGCGTGAATGTGAGTGAGATCCAGGTGGTGATTGGCGATGATCACGTGCCTGAAGCGCGACCGGGCCAGCGACTCACCAAGGTCGCGCACAACGGCGTATAGCGTTCGTCCGCTGATGTGCAACGTGCCGGGGAAGTCCTTGGCGAGATCCGTAGTGCCGAGCGGGATTCCTGGGGCGACGAGCCAACAAGCACCGGGCTCGCGCTCCTCGAGGCGTTTCACCGCCTCGTCCGCGATGTCGCGGGCACCGTAGAAGTCCGTGCCGAGCGGCAAGTGCGGACCGTGCTCCTCGATGGGGCTCAGCGGCAGGAAGACCACAGTGCGATCGCGGTCGAGCCCGTCCACCTCCTCGAAAGTCATCTCGTCGAGTCGTAGAACCGACATCCGTCCTCCTTCAAAACAGGCCGGACCGCTTAGGCGCCCGGGTTCTGGTCTTGGTTGTGGTTCCGTGCGGTGTGAGCCAGGCAATTGTCGAAACCCTCGACGGGTGCTCCCCGTAACGCCTGCTCGTATGGATCGTAGAAGGTCGCCAGAGCCGGTGGCGAAAGGGATAACAAGCGGAAGACATTCGGGCACCCCTCGCCGCCCATGAGCAGCGCGGGCACTGTACTTCGAAAGTCCTTGCGAACGCCGGGCCCCTTGAACTGCGTGCACTGACGCTCACGTCCCGCACGACACAATCAGGAGCAGCCACATCCGCCTCGATCGTGATGCCGTGCATTTCGTCGATGAGGTACGCGGCCGCGCTCCACGTGCCCGCATCTTCCTCCAGGTAGTCGACGTCGAATTGCCGATGATACCGCGAAGTCATGCCTTACCCCTCCCGCAGTTCGCCGATCCGGCGCAGACGAGCATCGCCAGCGCTTCGGTCGCCCATTGGAGTTCCGCTCGGTAGTGCTGTTCGTGATGGCTGAAGATGAGGGATGCCGCTCCCTTCGCCTCCTCGGGGACGTCCTGAAGGCGCTCAACGCGGTGCTCGGCCAGGATGTGCAGGCTCTCCTTCATCTTCTCGACATGCATGGCGAGAACAGATCGAATCTGGGCCTGGCTGAGGCAACTCAGGAAATAGAAGCCGGCATCCAGCGGAAAAGTCGGCCGATAGCCGCTTTGCAGCGTCTCCTTGAGAAGTTGCTGAAAGGCGTACTTTCCCTTACGCGTGATCGAATAGACGATCTTTTCGGGACGGTTGGCGTTTTGGTCTCTGCTGCTGCTGACCAGACCCTCTGTCTCAAGCCTCTCCAGATGGTAGTACACCGTGGGGAGCTTGATGTCGGTGAAGTCGGCCAACTGCTCCGCAATCACCTTCTTCATCTGATAGCCGTGTTGCGGTCCAGACCGCAGCAAGAGCCCTAGCGCGTACAGTGGAATCTGCGCCATCGTACCTTCCAATACTCAGGACTGACTTCAATATAGTCAGTCCTGAGTATTATGTCAACCGCTGGTCTGGCTCCAGCGTTGACATTTAGAGCTTGCCCTGGTATCCGAAACCGCCGCTCCTCCCGAATGACGCCATCCGGACATTGGAACGGGTCTTCTCTTTGGGCAGTGCAGTTGGCCGGAATTCCCGACCTGGGAAGCTGAGGGGGATTACCCGCCGAAAACGCCGAAGTGTTGATTTGGGCACTCGGCATAGGAGCGCCTGCGGATTCCGGAGTCTGTCGATCACGATCCCAGTGGGTTCGAGTCCTCGATGGGGTCACCAACCCGTTGGGTGGCTCCGGGAAGAACCTCTCAGTCGCACGTAATGGAATCAGTCAGATAGCGAAGATCTGGAACAAGAAGATTTGGCTCCCCAGGTGGAACCTACAACCCTTCGGTTAACAGCCGAACCGCTTGTAGCCGCCTCGCGTTGCAAACACAAGACTTACACGCGAGAAAAGCGGATTATCCCGTTAATTGGGGGGACTCTGGGGGGACCTCCCGGCTTGAAAAGTCGCTTGCCGAGTGCGTCACGCCCGCAGTCAAGATTCCCGGCGCTATGATATTCTTACCTTTTTGAATGCCTTCAGTCGGATTCGCGACCTCACAGTCGACGGGACACCAGGCGCATAACCTAGGCTGCCTCACTCTAATTGCCACCATCATCACAGCGGCTGCGTCTCAACAAGCGTTCGCACAACAGGCGAATCCATCTGTAGGCACTCCGGACCGCCGCGACGCACTGGAACGGGTGCTACAGACGTGCCCAGCCATATCAGGATTTATAAAATCATACGGGTCACTCGAACAGATCGCGAATCCGGTGATTGCAACTGCTGCCGAGGCTGATTCTATTTGGCGTTCCTATGTCGAATCGCATGATTGTCTTGAACGGGCCGGAGCTCGTTTTGGCGGCCTTTCTAACCCGCTGGAGCCGATCACCAATTCTCTTCAGTATTTCATTGACTTCGGGGGCACCGGCCGTCACCTAGTGGATTTTGCTACAACTGACGATCCTGCAGTCGTACTACTTCGTAACAAGGTTCGGCTCCGAGCCCCACCGGGAGTCGCACTTGTCAGGTTTTACGGTGCCAAAGAGCAGATGCCACCCTTCGTGCGTGCGGCTTTCGATGACGAGGCGACAGTGGGCGCTACGCTGTTGTCTCGATATGTAGCAATTCTAGTTTATATTGGCCACGGTGCGAATCGCACAATGCTCACATCTGAAGTT
>JBAVIH010000174.1:0-1711 GCA_049686695.1 Bryobacteraceae bacterium
CTTCATGACCGGCCAGTTCGTCACGCCGCAGTTCGTGACCGACCAGGCGATGGCGGCGCAGTATTCGAGCTACGGCCGCACGCAGCAGTCGGCCAACATGCAGTTGCCCGGATTGACGGTGGCGTGATTCAACGTGCCAGGCAACCTCGTACAATCCGCCCCCAACGGGGTGATGCCGGCGTCGCTATGCACCGCGTTCACGGAACTGCGCGAGTACGCGCAGCTCCAGAATCAGTATCACGATGGCACGATCCAACGCTCGCAGCTTGCGCAGACCTCGCGCCGCACGTTCCGGCTCAGCAAACGCCTGAGCGCGTCTGTGCTCTCGGCGCTGTACAGCTTCTGGGCGTCCCAGAATGCCGGCCTGACCCCGTTCGCCTTCTACAATCCGTTCGACGTGGCGTCGGGCCAGCAGATCGGCAGTAACTACGATCCCACAGGCAACAACACCCAGGGGCGCGTGACGGTGGCGTTCCGCGGCAACTGGGCGCAGGCTACCGATGTCGCGCGGACGAACGTGCAGGGATTGGAACTCGTGGAGGTAGCGTAGCTGGTGTTGCGGCGGCAATCCGTCGGTTCTCAAGGACCAGCTCGACTGGATGCCACTTCCCGAAGATCCTTGAGGCGCAAATCAGCCCGATGTTAATATGCAGCTTTGCAGGGCGAAACAACGGCTCGAAGCCAGGAGGGTGGTCTTGTACAAGAACGCCTCAAAAGCAGTCGCGCGGCTCCATTGGGGGTCGATGTCAGCTCGGCTGAAAGCGCCGCCCAGGGAAGAAGCGGATTTTGAATGCTACCAGGATAGAAAGAACCAACGCAGGCATTTAATCGAGGAGTTGTTCGAGCGAACAGGGCTGGGTGCCTGTTCGCCCAAGTGGACGATACAGCTTCTCCATAGCGCATTTATGAGATTCTTCTTTCTACCCGAGGCTGACATCGAGCCCCTCGCACGCCGCCTCGTTCAGTTGCCGAAAGGCAAGCGTATTAAGCACAGCGCGGTTTACAAAGGATTCGGGCGGCTTGACTCCGGGGGCTACAATATCGGCTTTCTCTTAATCCCAAAGGCGCATACTGTTGAAGTTTTCCGCGTTTCGCCGGCAACACCCCATTCAAAAGCGGTAAGGTGAGGTTCCTGCGGCTACACCGGCCGGGCGCGGATTCCGCGGCAGCCCGTTCGTTCCTGCATCCGGGGCTCTCGGCTTGGGTGGTGGCTCCAGAGGAGTGCTGTCCGTAGCGCCAATCGCCGGCGGGAAAATGCCGATTTCGGCAGCAGGCTCCAACTACATTTTGAACGGCCCGTTCCAATAAATCCGCGTTTGTCCGGCAATTTCTTAACCCACCCCCCCATGTCCGACACCATCGGCCGCATCGCCGTCCCCACGGTGATCAACTCCGGCCAGACATTCCCGCTCACCACGCAGTACCCCTTCGGCTTCTCCGTCGAACGCCCGGTGATCGTGCATCGCTTCGGTAGCCTCGACGCCAAGCAGGAGCAACGGTATTACGTCGGCATTGGTCCGCGCAAGTTCCAGTTTAAGCATCCCAACCTCAACTGGGCGGAAGGAAAACAGCTCCGGGATTTCTGGGAATCCATGCAGGGGCCGTGGAAGGCGTTCACCTACAATGTCCCCAATCCCGGCGGCTCAACCACGGGCGTCCTGGTGACCTTCGAGCAGGCGCCGATCTCCTTTGAATACCTCCGCAACGCGGT
>JBAVIH010000175.1:0-9300 GCA_049686695.1 Bryobacteraceae bacterium
TCTTGCCGCTGGTGCTGTCGCGGAAGGCCACCTGCCGGCGCGGCGATTCCGAAGTGAGCACGTAGAGCGTGGCCTTGGGATACCGCGTGGGACAGATCAGAATACCGGGGTCCTCGACCGCGGTCGAGTAAGTGGGCGCGATCCCAGCCGTCTTCAAAGCATACCGGTACACGTCGCCGATGGCCTGCACATTATCGTTGAGTTCGAGCGGCAGCGCGGAGAAGAGGATTCTGCCTTTCCCCAGCGGCTTTTCCGCCCAGGCGCCGCCGCCGGGCAGAACCGCGCGGTCGAGGAAGGTGGTCTTGTCTCCGCCGAAGGTCAAGCGGGCCTCGCCGCCCGGCCATTCGAGCGGCGTCTCGCGAAGTGTCAGCGGTGCCGGCTCGAAGGGAAGGCCGATGGCGTCCTGGCGGCCGGTCGGATGCAAGGAAGGATCGCCATCGAACGCGCCCGAGACCAGCAGGGTGGCCCCGGCTTCCACCTTGCCGCGGATCGCTTCCCAGGATTCGCAGGTGAGGCCGCGCGGCGAAGGCAGGATGATCAGCTTAGGACTGCCGAGCAGCTCGATCTGGTACTCGCCCACTGCATAAGCTTCCGCGCGAGCATATTGGTAGAGGGCGCGGACGCACTTCTGCTGGGCTTCCAGCGCATCCGCGTTCAGCACCGAAAGTTGCAGCGATTGCGGTAGCACGATCGCCACCTGCGGTTGCACCACTCCGGTGGCCCACGGCGCGGCCTTTTCCGCAAATTGCCCCATCTCACGCATCATGCCCTGCCACAGCTTGGCCGATCCGTCGCTGCGCTTCATTCCGAAATCGGGTTCGCGCGCCCAGTCCCACTGCACCGCGCCGCTGTTGGCCGCCGCAAAGCCGAGCGCCCACTTGCGCTCCAGGATCGGCAGCCCCGTCAGTTCGTCATAGCGCCACGATCCGTCGGTGGACCACACCGGCTGGTAGCCGGTTTCGCCGACGATGTTCGGCACGCCGGGACGCTTGGCCGCCACCGAGTCCCACAGCAGCGCGTCGTCGTGCCAGTAGGTGTGGTTGGTGGTGAACGAGACTCCGCCCGAGGCGTAGAACTGATTGAGCACGCGGTCGGTGACGCCGCCTTCGTCCTGCCCCACGTTCACCAGTTGCTTACTGCCGGTGCCGTGGATGTTGGTGACCATGGTCCGCACCCACTCGGTGAACGAGTCCTGCGCGAATAGGTTGTAATCGAGCGCGCGCACCTCACGGGCGTTGCGGTAACGGTCAAAGGCAAGCTCGTCCTGTGCGGGAAGCGGGACGGCGTCAAAGCTCCGCAAGTGTTCGGGCGTGATGGCCCAGGCGGCTGCCAGTGCGGCCACGCTGCCGTATTTCCGGGCCAGCCATTTCCGCCACGCCGCCAACTCCACCGGGTCGCCGTTGGGCGTGTTGCCTTTCCACAGCCGGTCGGGATTGGAGAAGCTCGGTTCGTTGATCAGGTCCCAGCAGAGCCACGGAACGTTCTTGAAGCGCTCGACCACCGAGAGCACATAGTTCAACTCGGCGCGAATGGCGGCGGGATCGAGATAAGGATTCGGTCCGGGAGGCGGCGGCGCGGCGGGTGCCGCTGGCTCCGCCGGAGCACCGCAGCCGCGTTCCGGCGGTGCCTTGGTCAGTCCCATTCCCGGCCGCGGCATAAATGCGTAGAAAGTGAAATTGACGACGATGTTGTGACGCCGCGCGCACAGAAGATAGGCCTCCAAGTTCCGCAGAAACCGCTCCGGCGCCGCCCCGGTATCGGGATCGAGGAATTCGAGGTACGGCATCCAAACGCCGGTGCGGACGAAATTCACTCCGTGGCGCGCCATTTCCGCGAAGTCCTTTTCCCAGGTCCACGCATTGCGCGGGCCGGCAAAATCCCAGCCGTCTTCTTCGGTGGTGAAGTAGTTGGTGCCCACTGGGAAGAACGGCGTGCCGTCGCGGGTGAGGAAGTCGCCGGCAACCCCCAGCGCGGGGCCGGAAGCGAGCAGCGCCTGATCTTCCACCCAAAACGCGTTTTGATGAAACTCGCGCGGCCGGCCGCCTTCTTCGTACACGCCACGCACCGTGAAGAAACCGCTCGTCTGCGGCGGCAGGCCGGCGCGCATCTCTCCGCCCGCGGTCACGGCAAGGCGCCGGGTTTCGAGCACCTTTTCGCCGGAGAGCATTTCGATCTTCACTTCGCCCGCGAGTGGCGCGTTCAGCCGCTCGCGCTGCGCGTTGCGCAGATGCACGATCACCTGCGGCGTCTCGCCGGGCTTCACTGTCGAGTACGGCAGTTCGAGAGAAAACTCGGTGGCGCCCTGGCGCGCGTAATCGGCGGATTGGCGAATCAGGCTGACGCCGTCCGCGGAGGCCCAGTAGCCGGGCTCCGGTTCGAAGTCGAGCATCACCGTGCGGCCGCCCGGCACCATCCCGGCTCCGCCCTGCCCGCCTCCTTCGCAGCCGGAGTGCGCGGGCGCGCGGTGGTCCACCACGATCACAGGAGCCGCCACTTCCACACCATCCGAATTGACCATGTATCCGAGGCCGTTCAGCCGGCCCTCGACGGCGAAGAATCGCCGCGCGCGCACCTCGAGCGTGGGCAGAAACGAATAACCGGCGCGCCAGGCGAACCGCGCCCCTTGCGGAACGGGCACTGCGTAGGTGTGTTGCAGGCCCAGGTCGCGCGCGTAGCTATCCTGCGGACGCCCCTCGACGAACTTGCCATCGATTCGCGTGACCGGAACCCGCAGCGGTTGTCCTCCCAGCACCAGCAGGTTGCCACCGCTGTGCAGGTAGGCCGTAATCGCTCCCCACGCGTCAGCCGGCGCGGCCGATCCATACGGAAGCACCAGCAGATCCGCGCCCGCAAGCGCCGCCGGGTCCTCGATTTGGTCGAGATCGGAGAACACCGGCTCCATGCCTTCGAACGCCTTGGCGAGCGTCTCGCGAGCCGCCGGCTGGCTGGACACCGTCGGAAATCCCGGTTGCCAGAAGACCACCACTTTTGCCGCGGCCGGAAAAGTGGAGAGAGTTAGCAGGATAAGTTGAGCGATCAGACTACGCATCGGAACCTCGAAACTGTAGTGTAACTGCCGTGACGCCGGCGGTCTTTGCCGTCGGTGTTTTCTCTCGGCTCAGCGGTATCCTCAGCGTGCGCGCGGCCAAGCGCGCAAAAAAGAGACCGGCGGCAAGACCGCCGGCGCTACTAAGCCGGCCGGAGCGACTGCAGAACCTTCGCGTGCAGCGCCGGATTGGCCGACGCCACCAGGCTGGGCTGCCAAATCACATCTTCGTTGCCGTCGAGCGAGGTCAGCACTCCGCCCGCTTCCCGCACGCAGGGCACTATCGCCGCGATATCCCATGGGTTCATGCGCGGGTCGAGCGCCACGTCGATCCGTCCCTGGCACAAGAGCGCGTAGTTGATGCAGTCTCCCGACCATCGGAACCGCCGGGCCTGCCTGTAGAGGCGCGACAGGTTGATGGACGGGTGCGGATCGCGCGGGTCCAGGTCCGTATGTTCGATCGCGGTCGAAACCACGAACGCCTCGACCGGGTCCTCCACGGATGAGGTCCGCACGCGTTGCGGCGCGAGTCCAACCCGCTGGTGCCAGCAGCCTTGGCCGGCCGCGGCGTAGACCGTCTCGCCCAGCGCGTGCGCGCCGATGACTCCCACCCAAGCCTGGCCGCGCCGCAGATACCCGATCAGGGTGCCGAAGAGCGGCAGCCCGATGGCGAACGACGCCGTGCCGTCGATGGGATCGAGGAGCCACAGGTGCTCGGCGTCGCGCTGCCGTTCGCCGCCGAATTCCTCGCCCAGGATCGCGTGGTCCGGGTAGCGCTCGGCGATGCGGCGCCGCAGCAATTGCTCCGCCCCGCGGTCCGCCTCCGTGACTTCCGATCCGTCCGCCTTGTGATCCACCGCGACGTTCTTCCACAGCGGCAGGATCAATCTGCCCGCCTCCTCGGACAGCGCCAGCGCAAAGTCGAGGATCTCATTCTGAGATGGTTCGGCCATGGATTCTATTGTGCCTCGATCGCGCGAGCCGCCGCGAGCCCGGTCGGGCGGAAGATCTTGTGACGGCGGAGGCCAGTGCAGTATGATACTCGCGAAGGCATGTCCGCGACCGTTCATCTGAAAGATATCGTCGATGCGCTGGAGATGCAACTCGACGAGTCCTCGTCGTTTCTCGATCTCGACGCCGGTCAGGTGGAAACCGTCTCTTGCGATCTTCTGCGTGCGGCCGAGGAGGGCGGCGACGACGCGGAGCCGGATCTTCCCGACTGGCAGGAAGAGGAATGGGAGATTGCCAAGCGAATCGTCTCCACCGACCGCTTCCTGAAGCTGCCCTCGAAGTTCGACGTTCACGAGTGGGCGATCATGGAGGAGTTCTCGCAATCGGTCAAGTCCGCCAGGCTTCGCGAAGACCTTCTGCACGCCATCCACGGCGCCGGAGCGTTCCGGAATTTCAAGTACATCCTTCGGCGGAACGGCGCCGAACAGTCCTGGTTCGCATTCCGCACGGAGGCCTTGCGGCAGATCGCACTCGACTGGTGCGAAGATCATCACATCGTTTGGGAGTAGGCGACTCGCCGATGCGCCCTCAGCGCCGTCCGCCCGGCAGACCCAGCCACCGGGGAACCGTGCGGCAGTAGAGATCGTACGAAGGATCGCGTTTGGCTCGAAGATGCGGCTCCTCGACGAATACGACGATCAAGTGGAAAAAGACGAATAACGCACATCCGTAAGCCGCGGTCGGAGGCGATGCGAAGAGCACTGCCTGGCCGAACACGACCAGCAGCACTCCCACGTACATGGGATTGCGCGAGAAGCGGTACAGGCCGCCCGACACCAGGCGCGCGGGCTCCTCGCCGAGCAGCATCCGCAGGGGACGGGTGAAGAAAATGGCGGGCGTCCCTCCGGCAGCCAGGAACCGGATCAGGCACAGGGCATAAATCAGCGTCCCCGCCGCGACGATCAGCCAACCCGCGTCCCAGACCCCTCCCGCGTACCGCGCTCGGGGATCGACAATCGAAGGAAGGTAGACGCCGACTACGGCAGGCACCAAAACGGTAAAGATGAGGCCGCGTAGCCAGAGCATCCGACGGTATTATCCCACTGGCCCCCGATTGAGGTCATCTCGCGCCGATAATCGGTTGAAAAGGAACAGCCATCCATCGAACGGCAGCTATTTGTGACGTATCGGCGATGCCGCGCATTTGACTCTCGTCTGGGTCCGATGTACTATTTGAATGCGTACACTGGATTGGAGGGGAGTCCCTATCATGCCGAGAATAGCGGTTGAAGACAACAGCCGGATGTCCTTGCGGATTCGGGCCGAGGAAAAAGCGCTGCTCCTGCGTGCGGTGGCGCTGGAGCACACCGACCTGACGGATTTCGTCCTTCGTCACGCCTTGCGTGCCGCCAAGGCCGTCGTCGAGGAGGCGGATCATGTGCAGCTCACCGAAAGGGACAGTTTGCGGGTTCTGAATCTGCTGGAGAATCCGCCGGCGCCGAACGCAAAGCTGCTGGCAGCAGCCCGGGCGTTGCCAAAGCGGCGATCATCGTGACGGCGTGGCACGAAGAGCCGATCGCCAAAAGACACGACCGGGAATCGTTCGACTGCGGCGAGGAAGCGCTGAACGAGTTCCTGCGCCGCCACGCCCGCAAGAGCCACGAACTGGGCGGTGCGAAGACGTTCCTCGCGATTGACGATGCCGACGGCAAGACCATTCCCGGCTTCTATAGCCTGAGCCCGGCCTCGGTTGACTATGCCCGAACGCCGGGGATCGTACGGCGCGGGCTGGCACGCCATGATGTGCCGGGCTTCCGCCTGGCGCGCCTGGCCGTGGATCGCAGGTGGCAGGGGCACGGACTTGGCGGACAACTTCGGCTCGCGGCGGGCAGACGCTGCCTGTTGGCCTCGGCGGAGGTTGGCGGCGTGGTGCTTGTCATCGACGCCAAGAATGAACACGTAGCGGGATGGTATTCGAGCTATGGCGCCGTTCAGCTGCTGGACGCGCCGTTAACGCTGCTGTTGCCACTAGCGGCGATCGACGGCGCACTTAGAAAAGCCGGGAAATAACCGATGGCTTTTCTCATCGAACGTCCGTTACCTTGCCATCATGGAACTCGACTGTCATGTCCTTGTATTTATAGAGAACCTTTCCGCCCAAATCCGCGCGTGTTTCCGGCGGATCTCCGATTATCCCTCGCGGCTGTCAGCGAACTGAACGGTTCTTCTGGCGATGAGCGGCGGGCGAGCGTTCGAAGCTACCGTTTCCACCGCGACAGGCGAAACCCGGCGGGTAGTTGGGCGTGTTCCACGTCGAGGTCGTCCGCGGCTAACGGGATCGTCAACGATACCGGGTTCGCGGGCGAAGGGGCGTTCTGGCTGATGAAAACCCGGATGCCTTTGGGCGGCGCGCCTTCCACAAGCGAGACGGTGCGGGTCGAGTCCGCGTAGGAACGCAACGCGGCCGCGGTCTTAGCGTCCGCGGCGGTCAACAGGGCTTCGCGCTTCTCTCCTTCCGCCGAAGCATAGGTGATCACGCCTACCACGTTGGGCTGCTTCAGACGGGCGTCGGCGGCATCGTCCGGTGGCACCTCGAAGCCGATGTACCGCATGCTCAGCGTCTCGCGCGAGATCGAGAAGCCGAGCAGGGGGACATAGGTATCGAACAGATGCTGGCCGGTGCCGAGTTGATAGACCGACCACCAATCCACGTCGCCGGTTCCGCGGTCGATCACGAAGAGACCTCCATCCACGGTTCTGCCGCCGGGGCCGGTGGCCTTGATGGCGTAGATGGGCTTCTGGCTGAGGCTGGCGCCGAGCGGCCAGGCCTCCAGTACCGTGGTCGACCCCCATTCCGGCTCCTCCAGAATCGCCTTGGTGGTGCAGATCTGGCGCAGCAGCAGGCGCTCCACACCGAGCCTGCCGGGAACGTAGGCGGGAGTCACTTCATAAGTGACGTTCGTGATATCGACTTCTTCCGTATCGCCGACTTTGGATAGAGCGATCGTGGACGCCGCGCGCGCCTGAAACGGCTGGTGCGCCGGTTGGGCGCCGGCGCTTAGCGCGCAGAGAATCGCAGCCGTCACTTTGAAATTCATGCCGATGCTCCTGTCAAGTGTTGGTTCCGTCAGGACCCGCTTTCTCGAGCGGCCGTCCATCTTAGTTATTGCAGACACTCCGCGATCGCCTTCTCGCCGACGGCGCCGGGTTTGATCAGGCGCCAGTAGGGCTCGGTGATATCTACGGTGGTGGAACCCAGGCCGGTGCAGGCGCCGCCATCGAGCACCAAATCGACACGGCCATCCATCAGGGCGAAGACATCGATGCCGCTCGCGCAGGTGGGGCTGCCGGAGATGTTGGCGCTGGTGGCGATCAGCGGCTGGCCCGTGAGCGCCACAAGCTGGCTGGCTACCGCCGAACGCGGCTGGCGCAGCGCCAGGCGGCCGGTGTTGCCGGTGACTTTCAACGGCACCCGGGCCGACGCCGGCACGATGATGGTGAGGGGACCCGGCCAGAAGCGGCGCGCCAAGAGGAAGAAGCGGTTGCTCAGCTCGCTCGCCAATTCTTCGGCCACCAGCGTATCGCGGATCAGGATGGGCAGCGAAAGGTGCGGCTCGCGGCCCTTGGCCTTGAACACCTGGGTGACGGCCCGTAGGTTATACGGGTCGGCCACCAGCGTGTAGAGAGCGTCGGTGGGGATGGCCACCACCTGGCCGCGGCGAATGGCCGCGGCGGCGCGCTCCAGCACTTCCGGCTGGGGCGACTCGGGATCGACTTCGACCAGGTCGGTTGCCATGAATTGTCAGCGCGGTCCGATGGCTTCGGCTACGTCGAGCGCCATCTGGTAGCGGCCGAACGGCGCGCTCAATTGCACACCCTGCACCATTGTACGAATGCGCTCCACCATCTGGCGTCCGATGGCCACGCCTTCGGCGCGGGCCTTGTCGGCGTCGTCCACGCGGCGCATACGCTCCATGAATTCTTCCGGAACCGGCACGCGCAGCTCGTTCACCATGAACTCGGCGTTGCGATAGCTGGTGAGCGGCCAGACGCCGCAGATCACCGGCAGCTTGGCGTGCTCGATCCGCTTCAGGAAAGCCTCGAGCAGATTCAAATCGAACACCGGCTGGGTGACCACGTATTCGGCGCCGGCCTCGGTCTTCCAATCGAAGCGGCGGATTTCCTCGTCCAGATTCACCGCGCCCGGATTGGCGCCCACGCCGGTAACCAGCGCCGTCTGCGATCCCATCGGGTTGCCGCCGATATCCAGGCCGTGATTCAGATTGCGGACGATGTTGACCAGGCCGATGGCATCCACGTCGAAAACCGCCGTGGCATCCGGGTACGCGCCCATGCGCGGCGGATCGCCGGTGATGCAGATCAGGTTGCGGATTCCGGCGGTGTGCGCGCCCAGCAGTTCGGATTGGATGCTCAGAATGTTGCGGTCGCGGCAACAGAAGTGGAGCACGGCCTCGATGCCGGCGTCCCGCTGGATGAGTTGGCAGGTGACTTGCGCGCTCATGCGGGCGCTGGCGCGCGGTCCATCGGGAACGTTGATGGCGTCGATGCCGGCTTCGCCGCAGCGGCGCGCGCCGTCGATTTCGCGCGAGGCGTCCACCCCGCGCGGTGGAAGAATCTCGACGAAGGCCACGAACTCGCGGGCGGCCAGCTTGGCGCCGAGCTTGGATTTCTGCTCGATGGGCACCGGGGCCAGCGCATGCGACCGCGCCTCGTGCGCATCCACCGTCACCGCCAGCGTCTTTTGCCCCGGCTGCAGAGAGCGGGTTTCCGAGCGAATCAGCTTGATGTGATCCGGCGTGGTGCCGCAGCAGCCGCCGATGATTTTCACGCCCGCCCACAGCATACGGCGCGCGTACTGGGCCATATACTCGGGCGAGCAGAGGTAAATGTTGCGGCCCTCCACGCGCATCGGCAAGCCGGCGTTGGGCATTGCGCTCATCGGCTTCGAGGATACCGCCAGCATGCGCTCGAGGGTCTCGAAGGCGGCCTTGGGACCCACCGAACAATTGAGGCCGATCGCGTCCACCGGCCACGAATCCATCTCGCGGGTGAAGGTCTCCGGATCGGCGCCGCCGGGCAGGTAGCCGAAATCGTCGATGGTGACCTGGGCGACGATCGGAACCGCGTCGCCGATCGAGTCGCGCGCGGCCAGCACCGCTTCGCGCAGCTCGTCCAGGTTGCCGAAGGTCTCGAAGATCAGCACGTCCACGCCGGCTTCCACCAGCGCATCCACCTGCTCGCGGAAGACGGCTCGCGCTTCGGCGAACGAGGTGGGGCCGAGC
>JBAVIH010000176.1:0-11837 GCA_049686695.1 Bryobacteraceae bacterium
CGATGCCCGTTCGCGCGGCGTTCACTTCATGCTCGGTCCGGGCGTCAACATTTACGTCGCACCGATGAACGGCCGCAACTTCGAATACTTCGGCGAGGACCCGTTCCTGGGCGCGCGCATCGCCACCGGCTATATCGAAGGGATGCAGAAGCTCGGCGTCTCGGCCACCATCAAGCACTTCATGGGTAACAACTCGGAATACGACCGCCATAACGTGGACGCCATCATCGACGAACGCGCCATGCGCGAGATCTATCTGCCCATCTTCGAAGCCGCCGTCAAACGCGCGCACGTCGGCGCCATCATGGATTCCTACAATCTGATCAACGGCCGGCGCCTGACCGAAGACGCGCACCTCAACATCGAAATCGCCAGGCAAACCTGGGGCTTCGACGGCGTGATGATGTCCGACTGGTGGGCCACTTACGACGGCGTCGCGGCGGCCAACGGCGGGTTGGACCTGGAGATGCCCGCCGGCGACCACATGAACCGCGCGACACTGCTGCCGGCCATCGAAAAGGGCCAGGTTTCGCTGGCGGCCATCGATGAAAAAGTGCGCCACATCCTGCGCCTGGCCGTCCGTTTCGGCTGGCTGGACCGGGAGCAGACGGACCTTGGAATTCCGCGCGACAATTTCGCAGGTGGGCGCGTGGCGCTCGATGCCGCGCGCGAATCCATGGTGCTGCTCAAGAACGATGTCAATCTGCTGCCCATCGACGCGGGCGCTGTCAAGACCATCGCCCTGATCGGCCCCAACGCCTATCCGGCCGTGCCCAACGCCGGTGGCAGCGCCGGCGTGAAACCGTTTGCCGCGGTCAGTTTCCTCGAGGGGTTGACCGGCAAGCTGGGCGCCAGGGCCAACGTGCTGTGGAATGCCGGCCTGCCGGATCGCAGGCAGATCGCCCGCGGCACCGAGTTCACCACCGAGGCCGCCGGCGGCGAGCCCGGCCTCAAATTGGAAACCTTCCCCAATAAGGACCTCTCCGGTGCGCCGTCCGAGACGCGCATCGTCCGCCACATCGCCGTGGACCCGGCTTTCTTGATGGCCGACTTGACCGGCGGCGAGGACTTTGCCAGGCTGCTCGCCAACCCGCCCAAACCTTCTTCCATGCGCTGGAGCGGCTACTACACCGCCAGCTCCGCCGGCGTCTTCGAGATCTTCGCCGAATCGCCGACCGATTCCGAGGGCGGCTACCGCCTATACATGGACGGCAAGCCGATTATCGATAGCTGGACCGTGCGCAAAGCGATGGTCGACCAGGCCACCCTCGATCTCACCGCCGGGCCGCACAAAGTGGTCTTCGAAAAGTATCAGGGCGGCTTCAACTTTCACGGCGACGTGGTGCGTGTCGGCATAGCGCCGCAGGCCAGCCTGGTGGATCCCGTCGCCAAGGCCCTGGCGGCGAAGGCCAGCGTGGTGGTTCTGGCAGTCGGTTTCAACGACACCAATGAAAGCGAAGGCAGCGACCGCACCTTCCAGTTGCCGATTGGCCAGGATGAGCTGATCCGCGAGATCTCCGCCATTAACAAGAAGACCGTGGTGGTGATTAATTCGGGCGGCGGCGTGGACATGCACGGCTGGCTGGACCGCGTCCCCGGCGTCATCCAGGCCTGGTATCCCGGCCAGGCGGGCGGCACCGCGCTGGCGGAAATTCTGCTCGGCGAAGTGAACCCCTCCGGGCGCCTGCCCATCAGCATCGAGAAACGCTGGGAGGATAACCCCGCGCACGACAGCTATTATCCCGATCCCGGCACCCGCCGCGTGGTGTACCGAAACGGCGTGTTCGTCGGTTATCGTGGTTACGAACACAGTGGCGTCGCGCCCGCGTTCGCTTTCGGCCACGGTTTGTCTTACACCACCTTCCGCTACGGCAACCTCGAAATCAAGCCCGGCGCCAAGCCGGGTGCGTATGAAGTGACTTTCGAAGTCACCAACACCGGCCGGCGCGCCGGCGCAGAAGTGGCGCAGCTCTATATCGGCGACGGCCATGCCTCCGTCCCGCGCCCGCCCAAGGAGTTGAAGGGCTTCGCCAAAGTCGAACTGAAGCCGGGCGAGACTAAGTCAGTAGCTATCGCGCTCGAGCCCCGAGCGTTCACTTACTACGATGTGAAAGACAAGCTGTGGCGCGCCGACCCGGGCGAGTTCGACGTTCTGGTAGGGAGAAGCTCAGCCGCAATCGAGTTGAAAGGCAAGATCCGGTTGGGTGCGGCGCTGACGGTGGCGGCTTCGGAATAGGACCGCGCAGCGGGTCGTAGGGAACGGCGGATCGCGACAGCGATCCCGGCGCAGCCCGGAAACGTTCCGCCTCTCACCGTGTTGCCGTTGTCTGACACGCATTCGAACCCGCAGCCTGCGGAGGCAGCGCTATACTGGATGCCATGAGGGATGCGATGGATGAACTCGTTCAGAGGCATACCCGCCACGGACGCCCCTCCGCCGAAGAACTGATCGCCGCGCAGGGGCTCGCGTTTCCGCGCGATCCCAAGGATCTTCTCGGCGACTTTTGGCCGGAGGGAGAGTCCATCGACGATTTCCTGGCCGCGATGCGCGAATGGCGCGGGCACGCCAGGACCGATCCCGCCGCATGAAGCCCGTCGTGCTCGACACGGATGTCGTATCGTTTCTCTTCAAAGCCGACAGCAGGGCACAACTCCACCTCCCACATCTGGATAACCGGCAGTGGCTCATCTCGTTCATGACGGAAGCGGAGTTAGAACAATGGGCCCTCCTGGCGAACTGGAGCGAAAAGCGCGTCGACTGGCTGCGATTGTTTCTGAGCCGGTTTGCGATCGTGCCTTCATCGCATGACCTCACCCTAAAATGGGCGGAGGTCATGGTTGCTGCCCGAAGAAACGGCCGGCGCATCGAAACCGCCGATGCTTGGATTGCGGCCACGGCGGTGCTCTATGACGCTCCGCTGCTGACCCACAACCAAGCCGATTATCTCGGCGTGCCGGGATTGCGGTTTAGCTGAGAAACCTCGGGGCCCGAGAATTCGAAATACGTCCACCGCCGCTACAGGCCCGCCCGCACCATGCGAGCCACTTCAGTCTTGTCGGCGACGCCCACGATGCTCCCCACCCGCTGGCCTTGCTTGAAGAGCACCACGGTCGGCGTGCCGTTGATGCTATAGCGCTTGGCGGTCGCAGGACTCTGGTCGATGTCAACCTTGCCCACCCTGAGCCGGCCGGCGTATTCGCTGGCGATCGCGTTCACCGTCGGCTCGAACTGCCGGCAAGGTCCGCACCAGGTCGCCCAGAACTCCACCATCACGGGCGTCTGCGACTGCAGCACCCGCGCATCGAAATCCGCATCCCGGAGAGTCAGTATGTCGGAGCTCGAGCCTCCGACCATCAGGGCCGAGTCCTGCCCCTTCGCCGACACGCCGACCGCCCGCCACTCACGACGATCCACTTTGTTGGCCCGGTCGGTCTTCTCCACGTCTATCTGGTCGGCCGGCAAGTTGCCGTTCTTGCCGTCCGTCTGGCGAAACATATACACATCGTCGACGATCATGGGCGCCCCGTCGCACTCGATCGCGCTTCCGTTCCTGAGAATGAGTTTCCAACTGGCTGCGCACCGGGCGCTGGATACGACGACCAGCAGGATGGCAACGAGCGTGAGACAGTAAGTGGCGAACCGGCGCATACGTTCTGTAGTATACATCCGGAAGCACGAAGGGTAGGTAAGTCTGAACTGAGCGGTTTCCGGCCAGCCCACCCGCTCGTCAGACCGGCTGAGTCTTCTTCGGACGAATGAATGGCTCGGGCCAAGCTGACCCAGTTATTACAGCTAACCTCAGATGGGAAGCCGGCGGCGCCGAATGCTCGTAAGGTCAACCACGACCACTGACCTAGGCAATTCCAGGTGGGCGACCGCCATCAGGGCGCGCCGCACGCAATCCTGGCTCTCGGCCTCACTGTAATTTCCGCCGCGCAGCAGGATTAGCCCCGGCGAAGTGGAGCCCAGTGCCGCCAGAAGCCTCGGGAAGTCCAGATCTGCCGTGATGACGACGCTACCGCTGCGGGCCGCGGATTGAAGAATCTCCGAGTCGGTACTTCGGTTCATGGAGAGTTCCGAAGCGTGGACTGCGTCGTGGCCTTCGGCTCGCAGCCACGTCGCCAAATCCGGCGACAGCGGCATATCGACCAAAAACTTCACCGGCTCAGCTCAATGGTCTCGTCTTCCGAAAGGCATGCGGCGTAGTGTAAGGCCTCGTCGATATCCGCCTCGTCCAGGTATGGGTAGGCGGCCAGAATCGACTCCCTGGTCTCGCGCGCCGCAAGCAGACCAAGCAGCCGCGACACCGGGAAGCGCAGATTGCGGATGCAAGGCTTGCCGGTAGCTACGACGGGGTCAACCGTGATTCGCTCAAACCGCATGGAAAGCGTCCTCTCTCATGATACCAGCGAATCCCGGCACTACTTTTTCTTCCGCTTCTTCTGCATCTCGTCGAACTGCTTCATCATGTCGTCCATGATGTTTTGCATCTGTTGGGGATCTCGAATCGCCCGGTACAATATCAGCCGCCAGTCGAACGGCGAGCCGCCCATATACCGGTAGTTCGCGGGCAGAGGCGGGCCGCCCGGCGATCCAGGCGCGGGAATCGCGGCGGGAAGGTGGAACGCATACATGCTGCCGCCAGCCAAAGCCTGGTGCGGAATATCGAGCATCCAGGCGCAGTTTTCGCCGTCGGCGAACATGTTGGCGGAAACGAACGCCCAGCGGCCCGCATCGGCGGCGGTGGCTGCCTGGCAACTCCACAAACTGCCCTGCGGCACGTAGACTGACGGATCGGCGACGTTGTACGGATCGACCAGCACGTGGTCCAGGCCGCGCACCTGGACGAAGCCTTCGACTTCGGGCAACCCCAAATCCCAATCCAGGTTGGAATCGCTCACCAGCTCGTAGCCGGGGCGGCCGAACGAAAGCGAATTCAGGAACGGCATGTAATAGGGCCACGCGCGAACTACCGTGACCACCGAAGCGCAGGCCAATCCCGCCGCAATAAAAACCGCAGCCCGCGCCCATTGCCGGCCGGCATTCCGCAGGTTCCCGAGCAGCCGCGGCACAGGAGCCAGCAACAGCGAGAGCAGCGCCAGCGGGACGGTAAAGTGGCGGATGGAAATCGTCATCGGGCTGATCAGGCAGGCAAAAGCGATGATCGCCATCCCCAGCCACAGGGCGCGCCAGTGGAACTCCATGCCGGCGCGTACAGCCGTGACGCGCACGCGCCCGAAGCGGCCAGCCAGCGCCACCGCCAGGCTGAGCGCCAGCGCAGCCACAAACGCGAGCGTGGACTTGAGCAGCGTCACCACCGGAAAGAAGTACCAGACACCGTGCGAATAACTGTGGCCGAAGAGATATGCCGGACGGATGGATCCCATTGCAAACATGACGACTCCGCCCAGGTAGATCACCAGCGGCAGCAGCAGCCGGCGCAGCGCCAGCGCCGCCCACCCGCTGCCGATTATTTGGAGCAGATCGGTGGGTTGGTTCCACGAGAGCACGAACTCCACGCCGTAGATCAGCAGCGCCGAGCCCAGCACCGCTTTGCCCGTCTGGCGCCATCCGCGGCGCCACCAGGCGCGAAACTCGGGCGCGGCGGGCTGGCCCGCCAGCGGCAACCAGCGCAGCACAAAAGGAAACGCCACGAAAACCAAAAGCAGCAACCCCGCCGAGAATTTCGAGAGCAATGCGAGGGTGAGCGCGAGCGCGAAACGGCGGGTGGCGCTCCGCGACTGCTCGCGCCACAGCGTGGCGAAGCTCCAGAGCGCAACCATCGAGAACAGCGCCACGGCGGTATCGGTGAGCACCAGCGGGCCAAAGGCCAGAAACGCGGGCATGGTCGCAAACCAGCACAGCGCAAAGGCGCCGCCCCAGCCGCCGGCGAGCCGCTCGCCATAGCGGTAGATCGCCAGGCCGGTGGCCACCAGCAGCAGCAACATGGGCAGGCGCGCCCAACGCAAGGTGTCGTCGGGGTCGTTCCAGCGGGTGACGATCCATGCGCCGAACGGCCATTCGGCCAGCATGGAGTTAAAAGGCCCTTGCCCGCTCCAGGTCCAGATGTGGCCGCTGTAATCGACGCGCACGCCGCGCGCTACCAGCGGCGCGGCCGCCAGCAGCTTCGCCAGCGGGGGGTGCTCGGGGTTCATCCGCAGATCGAGTTTCCAGTTACTGACGCCGGCCCCGATGTGCGCCAGTTCGTCGATCGCCACCGATTCGCGGAACGCCGCGCCGCCCGCCAGCACGGCCATCAGCGCCAGCAGGAAAATCGCGATCACCCGCGGCGCAGCGGGTTTCCCTTCAGTTGAGATTCCGATGTGAGCCCCCATTTGCGATGACGAGCAGGTCGCCCCGGTGCTAACCCGCCTGCATGATCCGCGGGCCGCAGCCTAAATATCGCGTACGCGACAGGGAAATGGATTGTTCCTTGAAAAACAAAGGGCAAGCTGAAGCATGCCCTGCCTATTCGCCGATTTCGATTCTCGGGCCGGTCTCGCGCTCCACTTCCTCGACGCGCGCCACCGTGCTGCGCGCCAGCGCGAGGAAGGGTTCCTGCTCGTCCTTGTCGAGCGCCACCGGCTTTCCGCTGTCGCCGCCGATGCGCACCTTCGGGTCCAGCGGCAGTTCGGCCAGAAAATGCACCTCCATCTGCTCCGCCGTGCGCCGCCCGCCGCCGTGGCTGAATACGTCGATCCGCTCCTGGCAGTGCGGGCACATCAGGTAACTCATGTTTTCCACGATGCCCAGAACCGGCACCTTCACCTGGTGAAACATGTGAACGGCTTTGCGCGCATCTTCGAGCGATACGTCGGAGGGCGTGGTGACCACGATCGCGCCGGTGATCGGCGCCGTCTGAATCAGGGAAAGCTGCACGTCGCCCGTTCCCGGCGGCAGGTCGATCACCAGGTAATCCAGATCGCCCCAATCCACCCCGCGCAGGAACTGCTGGATCACCGAATGCAGCATCGGCCCGCGCCACACCAGCGGTTTGTCGCCCGGATTGAGGAAGCCCATCGACATGAGCTTGACCCCGTATTGATCGAGCGGCTGGATGCGTTCCCCGAAGGCCAGCGGCGTGCGGTTAATGCCCATCATCAGCGGCACGTTGGGGCCGTAAACATCGGCATCCATCAGGCCGGCTTTATAACCGAGCTGGCCGAGCGCCACCGCCAGGTTGACGGCCACGGTGGTCTTGCCGACTCCCCCTTTGCCCGATCCAACGGCAATCAGGCTCTTGACGCCCGAAATCGGCAACTTGGGCACTACAACAGGCTGCTGGGGATTCATCGCCTTCTATCGTAACCGGTTCGCGGTAGCGCCGGCGATTCGTAGCGCCGGCGATCTTGTCGCCGGTGTCTTTCCCGAGTAAAAGAGGCACCCCCGTCCGTCGGTCACCAAAGAAATAGAGGAAATCGGTTCTTTTATTTCAAACACTTATGAATAAGAATTCATGTGCACCCGGTTCGGGTGGGAATAGGCTTGAGTCGGAAGGCCGCTCCGACAGGTGCGGTCTTTCCCAGCAACAAGATGAGTCCACTAGGCGATCCGATTATCATTATCTACTCGGTCGTGGTTGTTTTAGCGGCTTTGCTTCAGTAACCGCTTTTCGGCGTTGACCACAAACGCGATTTACGTCAAAAAAACCCCCATTTGTGGGGGAGCCAATCTTCAACAAAAACTGGATACTCAATCTTTGGGAATATTCTAAGTGGAATATTCCCAAAGATTATTCCAGGGTCAGTACCACCTTATTGGAACGGGGCCATTCTTTTTTGATTGGAGCGTTCTTTCTTGAGAAGGGCTAGGATTTGCTTGTATGGCCTGTTGGTGCTGCTCGCCGGCCCGGCGACAGTGTACGTGCCCCGGTTCTTCGGCTGGGCACAAGCCTCTCAAATCACGGGCAACCCGGCTTCGCCGCCGTTCGCGGCGGAACTGCGCAAAGGCGGCGAACTGTTCGCGCAGGCCCAATACACAAGAGCCGCGGAGACCTTTGACCGGGTCTCACGCGCGGCCGAGGCCACGCACGACTACAGCATGGCTGTTCGTGCCGGTTCCAATGCCGGCGCCTGCCATTTCGCCCTCCATCAATACCAGCCAGCCTTGGCGTCGTTCCTCCGTGCGCGCCGCGTCCTGGAATCGTTAGGAGATGTTAGTGGCGCGGCTGTCGCGGACGCCAACATCGCCTCTTTGTACTACCAGATGGGCGACCTGGATTCCAGTTGCCGGTGGCTGGATGCGGGAATTCAGCGCCTTTCCGGCGCCGCTCGCCGGTTGCATCTTGCCGAGATGCTGATTCAACGGGGTGAGTTGTACGCGCAGAGCGGCCAGATGCCGGAAGCGCTGGCTTCGTTCCGGGAGGGAATCGAAGCCGCCGCGGCCGCCGGCGACTGGAAGCTCTATGCCACCGGGTGCAACAATCTGGGGGAAACGTATCTCCTCCATCGGGAATATGCGGCCGCCGAACCGGCGCTCCTCGAGGCCTACCGGGTTCGCAAACTTCGTCACTTTCCCATGGACAGTTCCTACCTTTTCCTGGGACGGCTGCGGCTGGCGCAAGGAGACCTGGTATCGGCCTCGGCGCTGCTCGATCACGCGGTTGAGTTGGCGTCCTTGCCCGCCGCCATCACTCCCATCTGGCAGATCTACTGCACTCGCGGCCTGGTTCGCCAGGCGCAGGGACGGTTGCCGGAGGCGCTGGACGATCTCGGTAACGGGTTGCGCATGGCCAGGGCTTTTCGCGTGTCGGCGCCCGCCGCCGAAGCCACCCGGATCGGCGCGGAGAGTAAGCTCGATGAAGTCTACACGGCTTTCATCGACGTTGGCAATCGCCTCAACGAACGGGCGCGCGATCCACGCCTGACGGCCAGGACCTTTCAGGCCGCGGAAGAAAACCGCGGCGCCAGCCTGCGCGCCCTGGTGTCCGGCGGCGGGAGTCCCGGCGATTTGCCTCCCGCCTATCGGGATGCTCTCGGGCGGTTGCGCCACGCCGAGGCAGCCGCGCTTCAATTCCCCGACGCCCAACGCCGCGAGCAGATCGAGAACTGCCGCGCCGAACTGACCCGCATCGACGCTTCCACGATGGCCCCTATCGAAACTTCTTCCGAAGACCTGCTGGCCCGCGTTTCCGCCGCTCTGCCCTCCGATGGGGTGCTGTTCAGCTTCCGCGTGGGTGAGTCGGCTTCCTGGCTATGGGCGGTGGACCGGGCCGGATTGGTCCTTTACCGGCTGCCTCCCCAGGACCAGTTGCAACGGAAAACCGCGGCCGCCCTGAAGGCTCTCCGCCAGGACGCGCCGGACGCCGAGGCCGCCGCCGCGGACCTCTATGCCGGCCTGTTCGGCGGCGTGGCGCCGCGTTTCCTCGGCAAGCCGCGGTGGATACTCTCGCTTGACAAGAGCCTGTTTGACGTTCCTTTTGCCGCCCTGATGGAACGGGCTTCCGGGCGGCCTGCCTACCTGGCCGAACACCACGTGATTCAGATCGCGCCCGGCGCTGGGTATTGGGTCGACGCCATGGCGCGGCGCGGCGGCGGAAGCTCCAGCGGCCGGTTTTTGGGCGTCGGGGACCCGATCTACAACGCGGCCGATTCCCGCTTGCCATCCAGTAGCGCCGTGCGTTTTCGCTGGGCTGCGTGGCTGCGGCCCAGCGTGGGTTCGGTCACGCCAGGCACCCTGTCTCTTCCCAGGTTGCCCGCGAGCGCCAGCGAACTGGATTCCTGCGCCCGCGCCTGGGGCGGACCTTCCACCCTGCTCGAGGGCGCCCGGGCGGCGCGCCCGGAACTCGCCGCCGCGCTCGACCGCAGTCCCGAGATCATCCACTTCGCAACCCACTTTCTGGAATCTGCGGCGCCACAGAGGGGTCGCGACGGCACTGCCGGCGGCGCTTACGGCCTGATTGCGTTGAGCCTCACCCTGCGCGGCGAGACCGAGCTGTTGACACCCGTCGAGATTGCCCATTGGAGGACCCGGGCGGAGCTGGTCGTGTTGAGCGGCTGCCACTCCGATGCCGGGCGCGTATTGCCGGGGGCCGGGCTGCTCGGCCTCACCCGCGCATGGCTCACCGCCGGCGCCCACAGCGTGGCAGGCAGCCGTTGGGACACCCCCGACGAGAGCGGCGCTCTGTTCGCCGCATTGTATCGGGAATTGCGATCGCAGCCAGCGCCCGACCCGGCGTTGGCGCTGGCTTCGGCCCAGCGCGAAATGATTCGCTCCGGCGGTTGGCGGGCTCGTCCGCGCTACTGGGGAGCATACTTTATGGTGGGAAATGAGTGAAGCTACGGTCCTGCCCATTAACATCCAGCCCACGAGCGGCGTGCCGGAGAGTGCTGCGGTGGAAGGCGCCCAGCAACCCGCCTGGGCGCCCCTGGTGGAACGTATTCGAGCCGGCGATCCGGCCGCGATGGAAGAGCTGTATGGCCTGTTTTCCAAAGGCATCCGCTTCTATCTCTGCCGGCAACTCGGCCCGCAGGACCTCGACGATCGGGTGCATGACGTCTTCCTCACCATCACGCAGGCGATCCAAAGCGGAGAACTGCGCGAGCCCGAACGCCTGATGGGCTACGTGCGCACGGTGGTTCGCCGCCAGGTGGCCGCCCGCATCGACGCCAATGTGCACGCACGCCGCCGCCTGGCCAGCCTGGAAGATGGCATCGTGCTGCGCGATCATTCCCCCGATCCCGAACGCCTGGCTATCCGCGGACAGAACATCGAGGTCGCTCTGCGCATCCTCAACAGCATCGCCAAGCGCGACCGCGAGGTGCTGGTTCGCTTTTATCTCGACGAACAACCGGCCGAACAGATCTGCCGCGAGATGGACCTGACCGAAACCCAGTTCCGCCTCATCAAGTCCCGCGCCAAAGCGCGTTTCGGCGAACTGGGCAAGGCGCGCCTCTCCCGAACGGTGGGTTTTGCGGCCAAATTCAGATAACTTTGGTTGGGGGCTAATAACTTTTGCGCCAATTATTAGAGAGAATTAGTTTCGATACTACACGTACTATTGTGTGGAGGCTGAAATGACACCGCCAATGGGGGACCATGTTACGGAGGAGGAGTTGGAGCAATACAGCTTGGGCGGTCTCGCCGAAGTCCGGCGCGACCGCTTGGAAGAGCACCTGCTGTTGTGTGAAACCTGTCGCGGCCGTTTGACCGAAACCGAGAACTTCGGCGCCGCCATGCGTCAGGCGAGCCGCCAATGGGCTGAAGATCATCCGGGAGAGCGCGCAGCCGCAGTGGTTGCCGGCCGCCCGGGGAGCGCCTTTCGGCCTGGCCAAATGATCCCGATGTTGATCGCGGCGCTGCTGGTGATTTGCGCCGCGGTTTGGTTCGGCCATCGTTACGCCACGCCGGCGCCGCTGCCTTTCGCAATCCAGTTGACTGCCGTGCGCGGAACCGCTCCGGGGCAAGCGCCCGCCGGCCGCCCCCTGCTGCTCGAACTCGATCTGACCGGCTTGAGCGATGGGCAGCCATTCGCCGGCGAAGTGGTGGACGCCTCGGGGCGCCGCGTTGCGGAGTTTCCGGTTGGCGCACCGGCGCGGGTTAAGGCGCTCGCTCCCGGCGGCTATTTCGTGCGCATCGACAAAACCTCCGGTGAACTGCTTCGCGAGTACGCCCTCACGGTCACGCCGTAACTCCCTTCCATTCCGGCCGGTCAGCTTCCTCGATCGCGGTAGAATACCCACATGAAGCGTCCCGGCGCGACCGCGGCGGCCAGCATCGAACGCTTCCTCCGGATTTCGCTGGTGGCGCTGGTCGCAAGCGGCGCCCTTTCGGCCGCGGTTTGCGGATGGTGGGACGCGCCCACGCTGGCGCTCACCGCCGTCGCCCTGGTGTGGCG
>JBAVIH010000177.1:0-5525 GCA_049686695.1 Bryobacteraceae bacterium
GAACCGGAGCGCCGGTCATGATGGCAACGGCCTGGCCGGGCCCCACCGCGCCCGAGAATCGCTGGCCCGCGCGCACCTCGCCGATCACTGCGAGCTCGCCCGGCAAATCCGCCGCGCGCACCGCGTAACCATCGCGTGCCGAGCGGGCGAACGCCGGCGAATCGCGGTCGGCGGCCACCTCGGCCGCGAGCACGCGCCCAGCCGCGGCATCCAGCGCTACATCTTCCACCGATGGAAGCACACGCGCCTGACGCACCGTGTCGATAACTTTTGCGCGCGCTTCTGGAAACCCAAGCGGAACCACCTCACTATTCTATGCCGGGCGAACTGCGTCGGCGCCTCACGGCGCCACCCTGCGACCCAACCTGTAGGTGAGGTTCAAGCTCGCGTACGACGGGATGCGTACGCCGACCACCTCTGCAATCGGATTGGCGGGGACGGCTCCGTTGACCAGCCCCACTTGCCCTGGGGCGTAGTTGGTGGCGAAGTTCTCGGTGGTCTGGCCGGAGTAGCCTCTGGCAATCATCATGTTCAAGCCGACGTCGATCTTTCCCTCGAGGAATGGCCGCACCACGGCCAGCCGGAACTCCTTGTTCGGAACGCCGAGGCAGTAGGAGGACAGGTCGTCGGGGTTGCTCTGGTCGCATCCATTCCCTACCGCCTTTCTTCCCACGTACTCGAATTCGCCTTTGGCCTGCAAATGGAAAGGCAGCTTTTGATAGGTCGCGGAAAGATCGCCGATCAACCTGGGAGCCTCCGGCGTCACCTGTCCCGAGTCCAGGTCGCGCGCATCGGCCTGCTCGAAGGTCGCCTGCAGCGATCCCCCGCGGAAGCCCTGGCGTAGCGTAACCGCCACATAGCGTATGCGGCCCGGCCCCAGGTCGAACTGCAATCCGGTGTCCGGATCGATCTTGCCGAACTCGGCAGTTTGCGTCTCGTGTCCCAGCGTCAGCTTCAGATCGGTGTTGTGGAAGCGCTTGCTCGCAACCAACTGATACGAGCGTGCCGTCTCCACCGGGTCGACGGCTGCCGGGCTGCCGGTGGCGGTCTGCTGGCCCATAGCCGATCCCATTCGGGGATCTTCCGTGAAGAACGACTTCCCGAAGCTGAACGCGACCTGCGGAACGTACCAGGATTCCGCCGGAAAGAGCGTGATGGTCGCTTTCGGCGAATTCAGCCCAACCCACCGGTTCCAGGAATTCGCCGGAGTCACCAGATCCTGGTTATCGATGCCGATCTCGTCACGTCGCCAGCCCAGGTAGTAGTGGACATACCTGCTCAGCTCGCCCTCCCCGGCGATGTATGGCGATACCGGAGCGATGGTTACATTGTTCCCGGCCACTTTGACGAAAGGCCCGTAGTAAGCCGGATCGGCGGGATTGTAGAAGTCGTAATGGTCCAGGTCGTCGCGCCGCGGCGCCTCGCGCTGGTAGTCCGTTCCGGCCAGCAGCGTAAAGTTCTTCGAAAACTTCTTCCGGTACGCCGCGCTGCCGCCGGCCACGGTGCGGAATTCGCTCTGCCGGACCAGCCCCAGCCCAAAGTCGGAAAACAGCGAGAGGTTGTAGGTGCGGAAGAACCCGGAGAGCTGCATCTCCTGGTCCTCGCCCAGTTTCCATACATCGTTCAAAGCCATCATCGCCGTGTGGGTCTGGTCCCTTTGTCGGGGGTCAATCGTATCCGGGTATTCCTTCCAACCGTCGGCGGCATCGACGGAATCGAATCCGTGAATCGGCCGCAGTCCCGCCAGATAGGAGAAGCCGTAGTATCCGATTCCGAACAACGTCAGTGTGTGGGTTCCCGCGTGGAAGACCCGCCCGCCGTTGAGCTTGAACTGCTTGCGGTGCTCCAGCCGGTGCAGGAATCCATTGCCGTACGCGCCCTCGATGGCGATCCACGAATACGGTGAAGGACTCATTCCGGCAGTGCCCGCAATGTCCCGGTCGTCTCCGGTCAAGGTGAAGAACGGATCGAGATGCGAGCGCAGCCCATAGATCGACGCGAGGTTCAATGCATGATTGCCCTCGCGCACGTTGTACGCGCCGCCATCCACTTGAACGCTCTCGATCACGTCCGCAATGTAAATGTTCGGATCGGCGTAGCCGTTGCCGTGCGCATTGGCCGACAGATTGTTGGGCACCAGGTAGGTGCCGACCTGGATGTACTGGGCGATTGGCTCGCCGTGGTCGCCCGCTACGCCCGGCGCGAAATACTGCGGAGCCTTGATGCCGCTCGAGGCCGTCTCAATCGGATAGCCGGGGATCGAAACCGGCGCGCCGGGGCGTCCCGGATTGGCATCCAGCAAGTCCTCGCTCGAGAAAACCTTCTCGGAGGGATCGGGCGCCAGGACGTCGATCTGGTTCACGTCCGCGGAGACCGTGACGGCTTCCGTCCGGGGCGCCATCCGGACAAACTGCAAATGCACCGTCAAGGCGGCGCCACTCGTAACGGCGATCGACTGGAGCGCATCGGCAAAGGCCGGCGCCGATCCAACCAGCTCGTACTCTCCGGGTTGAAGGGAAAGGAAAGCAAACCGGCCCTCGGAGTCGCTACGGATCTCCCGAGCTCCGGCGCCGCGGGACTGGGCAGTTACCCTGGCACCCACGATCGGCTTGCCTTGCGGGTCGGTCAGTTGCCCGCTCACACTGCCATCGGCTGCGCCGAGTGCCGCACCGGCCACCAAAAATAAGGCGGCAAATGCAGGCACGAGAAAGAGCGTGGTGCTACGAAATTGCACATCGTAATACTAGCATCCGTAGCACGAGTGTTCAAGAGGTGCTACGACGGCACAGCCTCGCCCGGCGAAATGCGCAGGCGGCGCCGATCGACCAATCGCCGATCGCATCCCCGGCGAGGTTCGGGAGCGAGCCTCAGAGATTTCGCCGAGGTGCGCGGCTCCAGCGATAGAGTGCCCGGACGCCCCCGATCTCGCCGGAGGTCGGGCCGGCTCCTCGCTGAGCGAGAAGGGGTATGGTGAAAGCATGCCTGCTCCGCAGCGCGATCAGGATGTGGAACCGTCCGCGGAGGCGTGGCCCTCACGGGCTCGCCAATGGCGCCGGGCGGCGCTGGCGCTGGCGTTTCTCTTCGCCAGTTTGCCAGTGGCGAGCAGGCTGTTGCTGGGCAGTTGGGGGTTCGACGGGGCGTCGGGCATAGCGTGCCTGTGCCTGGTTGCGGCGGCGTATTTCCATTTTGCCGGGCGAAAGCGCCGGTCCCCGATCCCCGATTCGGCCACGTTCCTCGACGAGGCCATCCGTCTGGCAGCGTCGGGCGAGACCGAACGTGGGATCGCGGTACTGGATCAAGCGCTTCGGCTAAGCCCCCGTCTCTGGCAGGCGCGGGAGTACCGCGGCCAGATTCGTCTCGGAGAACCGGACGCCGCCGAGTGCGCGCTCGATGACTTCACGGAGGCGATTCGGCTGGCGCCCGACGAGCCGCACCTCTATATCCTCCGCAGCCACGTCTTCGCCCTGCTCGGGCGAGAATCGTCCGCTCGCGCCGACTTGGAGGCCGCCGCCCGACTGGGCGGAGACACCGCGGAACCGGCTGGACCGTAGCTGAGATCGTCCTGCCGGATAGCCGCAGACCGAAAGCGAGGGACCGCTACCGCTAACCCGAAACAAGGCCCAATCCTGGCAGGAGCACGAGTCGCAGTGGCACTGACATGCTGGTGCGGCATCGGAAACGGCTGGAGGCCCAAGGGACAGCTCCGCTGGCGGTCGTCCACGATAAAACAGTGTGCCGGGTTTCCTGGGAACCGGTATTGCCGACGGTCCGACCGCCTCGGTGGCAAGCCATTCAAGACAGTTAGTTGCGTCGGGCGGGCACCATCCGGTGGCCCGCAACCCGACGGGACCGGTGCGCGAAAAGCACGGTTTCTTAAGTCTCCGAGGATCGGGCGGCCGGCTCCGCCCTTTATGATCGCGTAGCCAGGACCGTGACCCAGATGGGGCCTTCGGCGCACTGGAAGGCGAGACGCTCGCGAACGATTGCCCCGCACACGCGCACGCAGTAGTCGCTTCCATCCACCACGGAGGGCATGGAAAGACGGAGCCCCGAGGGCAACACACACTTCATGTTGCCACCGATCATGTTGACCAGTTCGCCAAGCACATCGCGCACCACGTCGTCCACGCTGCCGGGCGGGTCCATGGAAAGAAAGCCGCTTGCGAATTGGCAGGCCTGCCGCCGGTCGCACTCGAGCAGCACCGCTCCGTTCCAATCCCCCGCCATGTGGAGCACCGCCGTCAGGCGGTCCCCGTTGGGAAACCAGGGCGTCCCGCACCTGTGCAGTGCCAGTCCCAGCATGGTTGCGAATACGGACTCCACAATCTGCGCCAGTTCGCCCGGCGGTATCTCGGTGGCCCATTCGGTTGGCATAAGTTCTCTCTCAGCGGGCAACGTAGACAATCGCGCTTCCCGCAGTCTGTCTTTCAAACCACTCCTCGACGCCGAACGCCGTCTCGGCGCCGCCCAGCAGCAGCCAGCCGCCACGGAACAAAGTGCCATGGAGTTCTTTCAATATGCTCTTCTTGGTCTCGGCGTCGAAGTAGATCATGACGTTGCGGCAGAACACCAGGTCGAATGGTCCGAGGGCGCGCATGCTCTTGCGGAGGTCAATTGTCTCGAAACGGGCCATGCGGCGCACCGGCTCGCTCAACTGCCACTCCACGCCGGAACGGCGGAAGTGCTTCACCAGGAGGGCCGCGGGCAAACCCCGGTTCACCTCGATCTGCTGGTACTTGCCGGACCGGGCGCGGTCCAGAACCTGCGACGAAAAGTCGGTGCCCAGAATCTGGATGTTCCAGTCGCCGAAACCTTCTTGCAGGAGAAGCATCGCCAGGCTATAAGCTTCCTGGCCGGTCGATGCCGCGGCCGACCAGAACCGTAACTTCTGCACATCCCGCCGGTCTTCCTTCAGCCGGGGCAGGAGGACAGTTCGGATGGCGTCATAATGGGCGGGATCGCGAAAGAAGTAGGTTTCGTTGGTCGTCATGGCCTCGACGACCTGACGGCCGACTTCTGTTTCGCGCGTGGCCTGGAGGAGCGCGCATAAGTCGTTGATGGAGCCAAGACCGAGTTGCCTGACGATCGGCGTGAGGCGGCTTTCGAACAGATAGTGCTTGTCTTCCTCGAGCACGATGCCCGCCTGGGAATAGACATGCTGCTGGAGGAACCGGTAGTTTTCCGAGTGGATTTCCGAGATGGGAGTCTGGGTTTGCATCCGGTTCTCCTATCCTTGGCCCGTCATCCGGAGGATCTCCGGCACGACTTGATCGAGGGGCAGCACGCGGTCGGCAAGTCCCGCGTTCACCACGGCGCCAGGCATTCCCCAAACGACACTCGAAGCCTCGTCCTGTGCGAAAACGCTCGCCCCCTGCGCTTTGAGAACCTCGGTGCCGCGCAATCCATCCTGCCCCATGCCGGTAAGCACTACGGCGACGACTGCGCCTCCGTACACGTCCGCGATCGAAGTGAACAGCGCGTCGACGGCAGGACGGCAGGAGTTCAGCGGCGGCGCCTGATCCAGA
>JBAVIH010000178.1:0-3318 GCA_049686695.1 Bryobacteraceae bacterium
GCCCACCGCGGGGCGCGCGGGCAAGCTGCGGCTCGACTTCAACGAAAACACGGTGGGCTGTTCGCCACTGGTAATCGAAGCGCTGGCTCAAGCGCTCGATGCGGCGACGCTGGCTGTGTATCCGGAATACGGCGAAGCCAAGCAAACCATTGCGAGCTATTTCGGCGTGCGGCCGGAGCAGTTCGTTTTCACCAACGGCACCGACGAGGCGATCCAGGTTTTTATCAACACTTACGTGGACGACCACCAGGAAGCGCTGCTGCTGAAGCCGGCTTACGCCATGTACCGTTTCTACGCGGAAGTGGCGGGCGCGCGGATTCGCGAAGTGGAATACGCGCCGCCGGGGATGGAGTTTCCGCTCGACGCGCTGCTCGATGCGATCACGCCGGACACGCGCGCCATCCTGCTGGCCAATCCCAACAATCCCACCGGAACCGGCGTTTCGCTGCTGGGCATCGAGCGCATTCTGCATCGCGCGCGCAAGGCCGTGGTGCTGGTGGATGAAGCATACTACGAGTTCAGCGGAGTGACCGCGCTCGGCGAAATCGAGCGCATACCCAACCTGTTCGTGAGCCGCACGTTTTCCAAGGTGTTCGGCATGGCGGGCATGAGGCTGGGCTGCCTGTTTTCGCACGAAGCCAACATTCGTTTCCTGCACAAGGCGCAGTCGCCCTACAGCGTGAACTCGCTGGCGGTGTTGGCGGCGCAGGCGGCGGTGGCGGACGGGGACTACATCCGGACCTACGTGGCCGAGGTGCTGGCCGCGCGCGAGCTGTTGTGCTACGGCTTGGAAAAGCTGGGCATCCGCTACACTCCCAGCTCGGCGAATTTCGTTTTGGGGCATTTCGGCGCGCGTGCGCTGGAGGTGCGCGATGCGCTGGGCGTGCAGGCCATCCTGGTGCGCGACCGCAGCTACGAAGCGCCCGGTTGCGTCCGCATCACGGTGGGCACGCGCGAACAAACGCGGCGCTTGCTGGAAGCGCTCGAGAAAATCTGGCGACGATGAGCCAACCCATCCTCATTTTCGACATGGACGGCGTGCTGGTAGACGTGACGGAATCCTACCGCGAAACCATCGCGCGCACGGTGGAGCACTTCACCGGCCGCCGGCTCTCGCCCGCCGAAATCCAGCAGTTCAAGAACCAGGGCGGCTGGAACGACGATTGGAAACTGTCGCATCACATCGTCGCCGAAACTGGCGTGGAGGCGCCGTTTGAAGAAGTGAAGGCGCACTTCCAATCCATTTTCCATGGCAATGGGACGGATGGCCTGATGCTGCGCGAGCGGTGGGCGGCGCGGCCGGGTACGCTCGAGAAGCTCAACCGGCAATTTCGTTTCGCGCTCTTCACCGGGCGTCCGAGGTGGGAAGCCGAGCTGACCCTGCGGCGGTTCGCGCCGCAGATCGAGTTTTCGCCCATCGTCGGCATGGACGAGGTGCGGCGGCACAAGCCGGACCCCGAGGGCTTGCTGCAAATACTCGAGGGCAACCCCGGCGCGACAGCTTACTATGTGGGCGACACGGTGGATGACGCGCGTTGCGCGAGCGCCGCCGGCGCGCCGTTCATTGGAATTGCGGCGCCCGCCAACCCGCTCTACATCGACCTCGTGTTTCTGTTTCAGGAGCAGGGCGCGTACGCCATTGTCGATGACATCAACTATCTCGAAGAGGTATTCGCGACATGAGACAGGCCGCTATTCGCCGCGACACCAAGGAAACGCGCATCGCCGGCCGGCTGAAGATCGAGGGCCGCGGGCGCTATGAGATATCCACCGGCATCCGCTTCCTCGATCACATGCTGGAGCTGTTCGCCAAACACGGCGGCTTCGATTTGGCCATCCACGCCGAAGGCGATCTGGATGTCGACCAGCACCACACGGTGGAAGACATCGGGATCGTGCTGGGCCAGCTTTTCGCCCAGGCGCTGGGCGACCGCAGAGGCATCAATCGCGCCGGTTATTTCGTGCTGCCGATGGACGAAACGCTGGCGGTGGCGGCGGTGGATCTGGGCGGCCGGCCGGCGCTGGTCTACAAAGACCTGGTGCGGGTGCGGCTGGTGGGCAATCTGCAGGCCGAATTGCTGGAGGATTTTTTCGGCGGCTTCGTGAATCACGCGGGCGCGAACTTGCACGTCAAGGTGATGTACGGCCGGTCGAGCCATCACAAGGTCGAGGCGATTTTCAAATGCTGGGCCCGGGCGATGCAGTACGCCTGCGCCAAAGACGCGCGGTTGAAGGGCCGGTTGCCTTCGACCAAGGGGCTGCTATGAAGCTGCCGTGGAGCAGGCTATCAAGCCTGCTGTGTCGAGAGTCATCTCGACATTTCTTTGCTGCGTGGACCCCAGGGAATGCCGGCACGAATGCCGGCACAGCAGGCATGACTGCCTGCGCCACGGAGTTTTCATGATCACGATTTTCGATTACGGGGCCGGCAACTTGCGGTCGGTCGAGAACACGCTGGCGGAACTCGGCTGCGCCTACGCGCTGGTGCGCGACCGCGAGGGACTGCGGCGGGCGGACAAAATCCTGCTTCCCGGCGTAGGCCATTTCGGCCAGATGATGCGCGCGCTGGATGAGTTGGATGTGCGCGGGGAACTGGTGGAGCGCATCCGCGCCGGCGTGCCGTTCCTGGGAATCTGCCTCGGTCTGCAGGCGCTGTTCGAGACCAGCGAAGAAGCCCCGGAGGCGCGCGGCCTGGGACTGTTCCCGGGCGTTGTGCGGCGGTTCTCTTGCGATGCGCGCGTGCCGCACATGGGCTGGAATGAGCTGGAAGTGAAACCCGGATCGAGGCTGGTGCGGGATCTGCCCGGCCGGCCGTTCGTCTACTTCGCGCACAGCTACTACGTGCCGGTGGATGCCCGCGCGGCGGCGATCTGTACTTATGCCGTCCCATACACGGCGGCGCTCGAAGCGGACAATGTGTTCGGCGTGCAATTCCATCCCGAAAAGTCCGGGCCGGTGGGATTGAAGATCGTGCGCAATTTTGTGGAGATGTGAGTGCTGGCGAAACGGATCATTCCTTGTCTCGACGTCACCGCCGGCCGCGTGGTGAAGGGCGTCAATTTCGTAAACCTGCGCGACGCCGGCGACCCGGTGGAACTGGCCGAAAGGTACAACCGCGACGGCGCCGACGAGCTGGTGTTTCTCGATATCACGGCGTCCAGCGACGCGCGCGAAATCATGGCGGGAGTGGTCGAGCGCACCGCGCGGAAAGTGTTTATCCCGCTGGCGGTGGGCGGCGGAATCCGCTCGGTGGCGGATGCGCGCCGCATTCTCATGGCGGGCGCCGACAAAGTCTCCGTCAACACGGCCGCGGTGCGG
>JBAVIH010000179.1:0-3873 GCA_049686695.1 Bryobacteraceae bacterium
TCGTCGCCAGCGTCCGCAGCACCATCAGGTCCAGGGTACCTTGCAGAATATCGGTTTTGGTCTCTCGTGTAGACATCCAAAAGGAGTATGCGCCCGTTCCTTTAGAATGTCAAGAGGAGAGCCGGCGGCCTTTCGCATTACCGGCCGCGAAAAGCCGGAAAGTCGGAATAGTCGGAATAGCGTGCCCAGCGCGGTTCGAATGCTACAATTACCGGTCTAAGGTAAAACCATGACCAGAGAGAGCCTCCGCACGCTGTTCCGATGGTTGTCCCACCTCACCGCCAATCCGCTCGGACAGTATCTGTTGGGGGAAGCCGTCATCGCCGGACAGTTTATGCAGGGCATTGGCGGGGGCGTCAACCCGGAGGTTTCCGGCGAGCGAGCGATCTTCGCCCGGGTCGCGAAAAGCGGCGATCGTGCAGGCCGTGGAGAGGAGCCCCTTTGCATCTTCGATGTGGGCGCCAACCTCGGGCAGTTCTTGAACATCACGCTGGACTGCCTGCGAAATCGCAAAGTGAACGTGCATTGTTTCGAGCCCGGCGTGAAGGCGTATGGGCTATTGTGCAAAGCCGTTGCAAATCGCCCCGGCGTGTTCGTCAACAATTTCGCTCTGGGGAAAGCCGCCGGCCGGCTGCAGCTCTTTTACGACGCCGAGGCGTCCGATCTCGCATCCTTTACCAGGCAGAAACTGGCGCATCGGGGCATCGAAATGAACCAGTCCGAAATGGTCGAGGTGCAAACGGTGGACCAGTACTGTCTCTCGAAAGACATCCGGCGCATCGATCTTCTGAAGATCGACGTGGAAGGGCATGAACTCGACGTGCTCGAGGGCGCCAGCGGCATGTTCCGTAAGTCCGCCGTCGAATTCGTTACCGCTGAATTCGGCAACGCCGCCGTCGATGCCCGGGTTTTCATGAAGGACTATTTTGCTTTTTTTCAAGCCCATGGCATGCGGATCGCCAGAATCACCCCGACTGGCTACTTCCATGAGCTGGTAAAGTATAAGGAATGCCTGGAGCAGTTCCGGGTCACCAACCTCATCTGCTATAAGGCTTGAACAGGTTCTGGCCTGTGGCCACATCGTTCCGCGGTGGTGCGAATACTCTATGACGCCCTCCAATGCGGCAGCGCCGTCATGCAAATCGACCCGGACTATCCGCGTGCTGCACGTCGCAACCATGCTCTATTCCGGGGGCGTAGAGCGGTGGCTCGTGGATCTCTGCGAAAAGGGCCGGTCCGAGCGCCTCGCCATGGATATCGCGGTGCTCTACGACCTCGATGGCTTGTTCGCGAAAAAGGCTCGTGAACTCGGGATCCCGGTTTTCAACTGCGCTGGCAGAGGCGACCCCATCGTCCTTATCCGCGATTTGCGGCGGCTGCTTCGCGAGCACGGCCCATACGACGCAATCCATTGTCACATCCACGCGTTCGGCGCCTTCGCCGTCCTGGCGGCATGGTTCGCAGGCGTTCCGGCGAGGGTGGTCCATTCGCATAATATCGTTCAGAATTCGTCGGGGTCGCTGGTCCGCCGGGCTTACGTCGCAGTCGCTCGCGCCTTGATCGGAATGTTCGCCACGGCGGGGATAGGGCCCTCGGCCGCCGCGACGGAAGACCTCCTGGGCTCTTCATGGCGGGAGGATCCGCGGTGGATGGTCCTGCCTTGCGGAATCGATCTGTCTCCGTTCCGCGCCCCGATTGCGGCCGCCTCGTCCCGCGCCGCGTTCGGGATTCCCGCAGACGCCTTGGTGCTGGGCAGCGTTGGCCGGCTGACGGAAGAGAAGAACTCGGAATTCCTGGTCGATGTCCTTGCGGCAGTGCTGAGCCGCGCTCCTCAAGCGTACCTGCTGCTGATCGGCGAAGGCCCGCTTCGCGACCGCCTGGCCAGTAAGGCACGGCAGGGCGGTTTTGGCGAACGCCTGGTGCTTCCCGGCACGCGGTCCGACGTACCCGCCATACTGCGAAATGCGGTGGACGTCTTTGTGTTCCCCTCGCCACTCGAAGCGTTGCCCATTGCGGTAGTGGAGGCGCAGGCGGCCGGCCTGCCGGCCGTCATTTCGGACGGTGTCCCGCCCGAGGCAATCATCGTTCCGGAACTGGTCGCCCGGATTCCAGTTGCCGCAGGCGCCGCCAGATGGGCCGAGACGGTGCTCGACATGGCGCACCATAGCGACGCCGCCATCGCCGGCCGTGCCCTTGCCATGGTGGAACAATCGGACTTCAATTGCGCGCAAACCCTGAAAGTTCTCGCTAAGCTGTACGCCCGCGAGGTCGCCAGTTGACAGCTCGCGCAACCGATCGGCGCCCCTCTCGATCGTCGTCGATCGGCTTCGGGCCGCCATCCGATTCGACGCATGCTGCGTTCGAACTCCGTGCAGAGGAGCGGCCTTTCACGGACCGCCGGCAGGCTCCTGCCCAACTGTCCAGGCACTGCCGATTGCAAATGGCTGAGTTTAGCCGCGACTGTGATACTCTTTCTTCGTGATCATACGGAGAACGTTCCAGCCAGCCAATACCAAGGCCCTCTGCATCTTCACGAACCTGCTCGGAAATGCATCCATGACCCGAACGCTCGTCAGGGCTCTCGACCGGCTGCCAGGGCTGGATCCGACGTATGTGATTCTCGACAAGGACGATTATCTGAACTACCCGGCTCCTTGGTGGGCGCGATTGACCGATCCCTGGGAGGCGAAGTTCGTCGCCCGCCAAAGAACCCGCGTCGAACGACAGCGGCAATTCGACATCCTGTGGGTGCACGGCTGGGAAAACGCCGTGGCCTTTCGGGACCTCGCCAGACGAATGCCGGCGGCCGTCTGGTTGGACGCAGTCCCGGCGACGATGGACAGGCAGCTTCGGCTCAGAGGAGCCAACCCCTGGAAACGCGCGGTCGCGCACCAGATCCATCACCGGGCGTTTCGCGCCGCAGCCGCCGATTTCGACTGCTGGCTTCCGATGGCGTCGGAGGGCGCTCGATCTCTCGAGCGCGACTACGGTGTCGATCCCGAGCGTTGTTTCGTGACGTTGTCGCCTCAGAACATCGAATGGTGGGCTCCGCCCCCGAGGAGCTTCGCGCCCCCCTGGCGAGCGTTATTCGTCGGCAACGACTTTGAACGAAAGGGAGGCGAGTTTCTGCTCCGGTTGTACGCGGACCACCTGGCGAACGCATGCACACTGACGATCGTGTCCAATGACCCGGCGCTGGCCGGGCTGAAATTGCCCCCGGGAGTCCAATGGATTCGCGGAGCGACCATGGACCAGGTGCGGGACGCTTATTGGAACAGCCACATATTCCTGTTGCCCACCCGCCAGGACTTCGGGCCACACGTTGTTGCGGAGGCGTCGGCAGCCGGCCTGCCCTCGTTTGCAACGGACGTCGGAGGGGTTCCGGATCTGATTCAAAGCGGCGAGAGCGGATTCGTTTTGCCGCGCGAAGCTTCGCTCGATCAATGGGCCGGCCGTATCCTCAGCCTCCTCGCGGATCCCGAGGCGCTGCGCCGCATGTCCGGCCGGGCTCGACGATTCGCGGAAGAATTCCTCAGCCTCGAGCGCTTCGATCGACTCGTCTCGATCGTCGTCGATCGGCTTCGGGCGGCCGTCTGATTTGACGGACGCCGGGTCGAGGCACTGCCGATTGCAAATAGCTGAGAATTTAACCTCGACTATGATACTCTTTCTTCGTGCTTGACCAATCTCCGGAAGATTTGCTCCCCGTCGAAACTCGCCGCGCAACACGCCAGCCCGACGAGATCCAGATCATACGGAGAACGTTCCGGCCAGCCAATACCAGGGCCCTCTGCATCTTCACGAACCTGCTCGGAAATGCATCCATGACCCGAACGCTCGTCAGGGCTCTCGACCGGCTGCCCAGGCTTGCTC
>JBAVIH010000180.1:0-2622 GCA_049686695.1 Bryobacteraceae bacterium
TCTCTACATTGCGGACGAGTTCAACTATCGCGTCCGGAAAGTGGACGCCGCGACGGGAATCATCAGCACCGTTGCAGGCAACGGAAACGCCACCCTCACCGCCATCGATGGCGTGCAGGCGACAGCCACGGCGGTAGAGACCCCGCTTGGGGTTACCTTTGACAACGCCGGCAATCTTTATATCGCGGAGGACGACCGGATCCGCAGAGTGAATACCAGCGGAATCATCAACACCATCGCCGGCCTGACCACCAAGACCCCTGGATTCACCGGCGACGGCGGCCCTGCCACCGCGGCTGAGATCTTCGGACCGCTCGGCATGGCGGTGGACGCGTATGGCAACCTCTTTTTCGCAGACAATCAGAACCTGCGGATTCGCGAGGTTAACGCCGCTGGGATCATTACCACCTATGCCGGAGTCCCCGGTAATGCTTCCACTCCCATCGTCGATGGCATTCCGGCCACCAGCGCCTATCTGGCAAACCCCTACGGGCTGGTGCTGGACACCGCCGGCAACCTCTATTTCACGTCGAGCGCTAGCGACGTTCGCAAGATCGCCTCGGGCGCGGCTCTTGCCGCCAGTCCAACCACCCTATCGTTTTCGTATACAACCGGCGCGGCAACCCCCGCCAGCCAATCCGTGAGCGTGACGAGCCTGGCCGCGGCGTTGAGCTTTACCGCCGCGGCGGCTACCACTTCGGGCGGCAATTGGCTCTCCGTCAGCCCGGCCAGTGGCACAACGCCGGCCACGCTCAGCGTCTCGATCAACGCGGCTGGGGTGCCGGCCGGGATCTACCATGGCGCGATTACGCTCACGCCAGGCAGCTCCGGCAACCCTCCCCTGTCATTCGCCGTCACGCTCACCGTGACGGGCGCCGCCGCGCCCGTGATTAACAGCGGTGGCATCGTCAACGCCAGCGGGTATCAGGCCCAACTGGCGCCGGACACCGTGTTCGTGATATTCGGCAGCGGCATGGGCCCGGCATCCATAGTGACTGCTTCGCCGCCTAACTACCCGACCATGCTCGGGGGCACGTCGATCACATTTACACCCGCGGGCGGCGGATCGGCCATCAACGCGAAGATGTATTACACGCTGGCCGGACAGGTCGCCGGTATTCTTCCTTCTTCGATCGCTCCGGGAACCTATGCGGTAGAGGTGACTTATAACTCACTCGTTAGCGCGCCCCAGAACGTAACCGTGGTGCCGCGCAGCTTCGGGATCGCGACCGCCAACAGCAGCGGCACTGGCACCGCGCAAGCTACCGACGGAAACGTCAATGCCGGCATCAGCCTCACCCGGTTTACTCCCGGCACTTTGTCCGGCGCATATAACTGGACGCTCGGACCCGCTCACCCGGGTGACACGCTGGTGTTCTGGGGCACCGGCGGCGGCGCCGATCCGCTGAATGACACCGGCGGCACTTCCGGAGACCAGACCGCAGCCGGCAATTTCACGGTGAACGTGGCCGGGACGCAAATTACACCGCTGTACGCGGGCGCTTCCTCCGGTTATCCCGGTCTCTGGCAGATCAACTTCACTTTGCCTGCGAGCATCGCGCCGGATTGCTTCGCGTTTGCGCAAGTCAGCGCGGGAGGAGTCTTGAGCAACGCCGTCACGATTCCCATCGCGGCCGCCGGACAAAGCGCGTGCTCGGCTCCCGGCTTCAGCCAATCCACTCTCGCCAAGTTGGATGCTGGGGGAGACATCGTGTTCGCCGGGTTCTCCTTCGGCACGCTCACTGACAGCGGTACGGTTTATGAGTTAATCGGCGGCCAGTTCGCACGCTACACCGCGGCCGAATGGACCCTTCCCTTCTCCGGACCAAAATTCGGCGCTTGTATCGTGCTGGACGAAACGTACCCAGCCGGCGGAAAAGAGCCCTCCGCGCCCGACTCGTTTCTCGATGCCGGCGCGAACCTTCCGGTCAGCGGTCCAAATCTGCCCGCGACCGCGGCCTTGGGCAAGATCGCCCTGTCCAACGGACCGATCTACAGTCTGACGCCGGCCGCGGGCGCGCTGGTGGCTGGCACCTACACACTGACTGGCAGCGGTGGCGCCGACGTCGGTCCATTCAGCGTCTCTTCAACTCTGCCCACCAGCTTCTCCGCGACCAATTTCACCTCGATCACCGCAATCGACCGCACGCAGCCGCTGACGCTCACCTGGTCCGGCACCGGGTTCGACGAGGTCCTCATTGTTGTCCAGAGTGACGCTCTCAGCACCACAACCACGCACACCGTCGCAGTCTCGTGTGCCGCCCCGGCGAGCGCGGGCACGTTCTCGGTTCCAGCGGCTGCGCTCACCTATCTACCTGCCGTGGTGAGCGGGTTTGCGACCGGCAGCGGCCAACTCACGGTGGAAGCCGTTCAGTCCAACGGAGGGATCATAACGGCTGAGTTAGGGGGGCAAACTCTTACTCCACCTCTGGTCGCAGGCGGCCAGGTCGACTTCGGCGGCTTTGCGCCCTTCATCGGCTTGGCGAAGGCCGTGACGGTTCAATAGGAGTCACGAGACGCGCCGTTCTGTTACTTTGCCTGCTGCGCCGGTGATCGTAACATCAGCGGCGGATTCGCCCCATCGACCACCTTCACCGGCGGGAAATCGTTCTCGTGCTTTTC
>JBAVIH010000181.1:0-6908 GCA_049686695.1 Bryobacteraceae bacterium
AAACGGCGCGCCGCGAACTCCAGGTTCTGCCGCAGGTTTCGATGGGGAAACAGCGAATCGGTTTGCGAAACGTAGCCGCAGCCGCGGCGGACCGGGGGCAGATCGACGCGCGCCTGGCCATCGAACAGGATAGCATCGTCCAGCAGGATGCGGCCCTCGTCGGGCGTGGCCAGGCCGGCCACCATCTCGAGCAGCAGCGTCTTGCCCGCGCCCGCCGGGCCGATCAGCGCGGTGATGCCCGGCCCGAGGCTGAAATCGACCTCCAGCGCGAACGCCTCCGACAGGCGCTTTTTGACACGAATGCCCGTCATCGGGCCGCCTGCCGTTCCGGGATCGCTCCGGCATCTCGCCGCAGCCACAAAGCGAGCGCACTCCCCGCCAGAGCCGTGAGCAGGATGGCTCCGCCGGGCGGAGCGCTCAACCTGCCGACGATCCACAGCGCCACGGCGACCTCCAGCATGGTTTCCGAAAACACCTCCGCCGCCGCCGCCATCGCCGCGCTCCCGCCCAGCGGCAGCGCCAGCGCCCAAAAGATGCGCCAGCCGGAAGCGCCGGTCATGCGCGCCGCTTTCACGTAACCGGGATTAACGGATTGAAAAGCCGTGCGGCAGGCCACCAGGGTGTAGGAAATGCCACGCACCAGGCCCGCCGCCACCGCTACCGGCCAGGGGAACGCGGGCGCCGCCAGCGACGCGACGATCACCGCCGGAACGATCGAAAGAAAGCGCGCGATCAGCGTCACCACTGGCCAATTCCGGCGCGCCAGCCGCCAGGCGGGCCACGCCGCAACCACCAGCGCCAGGGCGCTCACCATCAGCGCCACGCGCAGGCCGAGCCACAACGGCGACCAATCGGCTGTCATGCGGGACCTTCAATTATAGCGGCCGGAAGCGAGCGCTGAAGTGGCGCAGAAACGGCGGCTCCTCGGCGATCTCCAGGCCGCGGATGTCCCCCTTGCGAGCGTTGACCTCGAGCACCGCTTCCACCACGTAGTCGATATGGCTTTGCGTGTAGACCCGGCGCGGAATCGCCAACCGCAGCAGTTCGTGCCGCGCCGAGGCGCCGAACATCACCGATCCGATCTCCACCGACCGGATGCCGGCGTGCCGGTACAGTTCCACCGCCAGCGCCTGGCCGGGAAACTGGTGGGGCGGGATGTGCGGCAGCATGCGGGCCGCGTCGATATAGATGGCGTGGCCGCCGGGAGGTTCGACGATCGGCACGCCGCGGTCGGCGATGTGGCGGCCCAGGTAGCCCGTGGAGGCGATCCGGTAGCGCAGGTAATCCGGCTGGAGAATTTCCTCGAGGCCCACCGCGATGGCGTCCAGATCGCGGCCCGCCAGCCCGCCATAGGTCGGGAAGCCCTCGGTCAGAATCAGGAGGTTGGTTTCCTGCTGCGCCAGGCGGCCGTCGTTGGTGCAGAGAAATCCGCCGATGTTGGCGAACGCGTCCTTCTTGGCGGAGAACGTGCAGCCATCGGCCAACGAAAACATTTTCTGCGCGATTTGTTTTGGCGTCCAATCCGCGTAGCCGGCTTCCCGCTCGCGGATGAACCAGGCGTTCTCGGCGAACCGGCAGGCGTCCAGGTACAGCGGAATCCCGTGGCGCGCCGCCACGCGCTTCACCGCTTCGATATTCGCCATCGAGACCGGCTGGCCGCCGCCGGAATTGTTGGTGATGGTGAGCATCACCAGCGGAATCTTCTCCGCGCCTTCGCGGGCGATCAGAGCTTCCAGCGCGTCGGCATCCAAATTCCCCTTGAAATCCAGGCGCGCCTGCGTGTCGGCCGCCTCCGGGATGGGCAGGTCCACCGCGCGGGCGCCGGTGAATTCGATGTTGGCGCGGGTGGTGTCGAAGTGCGTATTGGAGGGGACGATGTGGCCGGGCTTGGTCAGCACGGTGAACAGAATGCGCTCAGCCGCGCGGCCCTGGTGAGTCGGAATGATGTGGCGAAAGCCGGTGAGCGCCTCCACCACCCGCCGCAGGCGGAAGAAGCTCTCGCTGCCCGCGTAGGATTCGTCGCCGCGCATCACCGCCGCCCATTGTTCGGTCGACATAGCCGAAGTGCCGGAATCGGTGAGCAGATCGATCAGGATGTGACGGGCTTCGATCAGGAAGAGATTGTACCCGGCGGCTTCCAGGTAGCCTTCGCGCTCTTCCCGGCTGGTGTACGTGAGCGGTTCCACGCTCTTGATGCGGAACGGTTCGATGATAGTGCGCACGGCCATATTATTTCACCTGGCGCGGCTGCGCATCCGAAACAAGCGCCATGGCGCCGCGCGGCCTTCGGTGGGACAGATCTGTCCCACGCCGCAGGGGACAAGTCATTGAAAACGATAAAAAGCAGGCGCAAAAAGTGGGCCAACCATGCCCACTTTTCCGCTCGGCCAGCGAAACAAAAGGGGCGGAGCGAACTGCCTGCTTCCCGCTCTCAGTGTGGCACAAGAGGGGTGCGGGACGGCGTCCGGAATGCTGGAATAGCGGCGTAAGGCCTGTGGAGACAGCGGTTTGGGAGAATTTGCCGGGGTGGTGACTGGGCGCGCAGAGCGAGATGATTGGCAGCGCCCGGAAAAGTGGAAACACACGTAGCCTGTCAAGGGCTTTACGGGATTTTACAGATACTGTGGCTCAGCTACAATTCGGAGTTTGGTAGCCTGTCCCCCAATTAGCCTTGGCGTTCATGGACTTGAGGCGGTTTTCGAAGTCGTAGGCGAAGGTCTTGCCACCGCTGGTGAGCGTGTTGCCGTTGGCGTCGTAGGTTTCCGTGTTGAGGCGGTCGTCGGGATCGTAGGTGAAATTGCCCGTTCCAATGCCGGGGATGGAACTGGTTTGCTGCTGGCGGTTGCCAACCGGGTCGAGGCCGTAGCCGACGGAGCCGTTGACCGAATGCGGATCGAGGCTGATGGTTTCGTTGGTCAGACGGTAGATGTTGTCGTAACTCCAGTTGACTACGCGGCCACTGGATTCGGTCACTTGCTTGCGGTTGCCGATCGCGTCTAGCTGGTAGTTGTAACTCGCTTTGCCGGCGTTGAGGGCGGTGACTCGATTGAGATCATCGTACGTAAACGAGCTCTGCAAACCGACCGTTTGGATACGTCACTTGTCAGAAACTGCGTCTGTCCCCTTTTTCATACGTCCACAAGCTCACCGTCCACCAGCGTGTCCAACTGAGCAACGCCGCGAAAGCTGTGTCGGACAGCCCGTCCTGCAGGGTTCCCGTATGTGGTCTCGCCTTCGCGGCCCAGCCGCATTGCCTTGTCGTGGGCCTCTTCAGGTGAGCAGGCGGAAACCAAGAACAGGTTCCGGTGAACAACGTTCCGCGTATCGCCTTGGACCGAGATCTCCATGATCAAGGTTGCCAAGAACCACTCTTGGCTTTGTCGGTTCTCGCCCGCGCTCGGCGGCGTCAGGCTACGTCCCGTCCGTCTCCGGCTTGCTCCATCGCTCAAGGCTGCCATCGGTGTCTACCACAAACGTCCTTGTTGGTTCGCCCCCCAGAAACGATGACATGTGAAGCACCGACACGGCAACAAGGATTTTTTCATGAGGCTTCTTCTGCCACAAAGGCATTATTTCTATCTCCTTGCTTGGGTCGTCTGGATGCGGCAGATTGATCTGGTCGCCGATCAGCTGTCTCCAGAACTCGTAGCCCCGTTCGCCGTACTCGGCGAGAGCATGCTCGTAGGCCGCATCAAGCAAGCGCTGTGCCTCAGGTCGCATCTTCATCGTTCCTACCAGGGACTGGAGGCGCAAATCGGAAGAATCGGTATCTGCGTCTTCCAGAAGTCCGCACCATCCGTCCAAGTAGCGAGAAACAGGTGGAGGCAATACCAAATACGCCCGATGTATGTGAAAGAATGGTGCCCTGGGTGTAGTGCGAACTTGAAATTCCTGTCACCGATGCTGAATTCGTATTCGATGATCGCGCCCCTACCGCTCGGGTCCTTCGCGCTTATTGGATTCCCACCAGCGTAGAGGTATTTGTGAAGCGTGGCAGGCGCCTCGATCCGACCTGCGTCGGGATCCCTGGTCAGGAATCTTCCAGCGAGCGGGTTGAAGTAGCGCGCCCTCAGGTAGTACAGGCCCAGGTCTTGGTCGAACTGCTCGCCGCGGTACAGATAAACGTTCGGCGTTGAGCCGGTGGTGTTGACGGTGTTCCCCCAGGCGTCGTAATCGTAGGTGTCGGTCACGGTTCCGGCGGAGTCGGTTAGCAGGCGGACTGTGCCGCCGCCATCGTAGCCGTAGAAGCTGGGAGTCCAGGCGTTGCTGATTTGTTGGTTCTGGCTGATGCGCTGGAGGCCGTACGTGTAAGTGCGTTGTGCGGTGGTGCCGGTGACCTCTTCGACTACTTGCGCGTAGCCGGTGGGGTTCAGGTCATCGACCAGGTAGCGGATGGTCACGCCGTTGACTGTCTTCGCGACGCGGTTGCCGTCGCCGTCGTATTGGATGGTCACGGAGACGGAACCGGCGGTCATGCTCTTCAGGCGGTTTGCGAAATCATATGTGAAGGTTTTTCCGCCGGTGGTCAGCGTGTTGCCGTTCGGGTCATAGGTCTCGGTGTTGAGACGATCATTGAAATCGTAAGTGAAACTGCCGGGCAGCAGGCCCGATAGCGTGCCGCTCTCCTGCGTCCGGTTCCCCACCGGATCGAGATCGTAGTGCACGTTGCCGTTCTTAGAGTGCGGGTCCAGGCTAATGACTTCGTCGGTCAGGCGGTAAATGCGGTCGTAGCTCCAGTTGACCGTGCGGCCGGTTTGATTGGGTAAGTGCTCAACCACAGTCGACCGGTTGCCGACTGCATCCAGTGTGTAGTCGTAAACCAGCTTGCCGTTGTTCAGCGATGTCAGGCGGTTGAGTGTGTCCGGCGTAAACGTGGATTGCAGACCGTTTGGATACGTCACCGTCGCCAAATTGCTGGCGGGGTCGTAGCTGTACGTGGTCGTGTTTTGGCCCACTGGTAGACGATTATCCACTACGGTTGCCAATCGATTCAAGCTGTCGTAAGTATACCCGACCGAAACGCCGTTTGCATTCGACGACGTCATGGACGCGACGTTGTCGGCCGTGTCGTACGTGTAGGTCAGCGTGCCTTGCGGCGTGGCTTTGGTCTGCAGGCGGTCCTGCGCGTCATAGGTATAAATCGTCGTCCCGCTCGCGTCCGTCATGGTCGCCCGCTTGCCGGTCGCGGTGTAAGTGAAGCTTTCGGGCGTGTCGGGCAGGCTGGGATCGGGCGTTCGGCTCATCAAACGGTTCAGGGTGTCGTACGCGAACGTGGTGGTTTTGCCATTGTAATCGGTCAGCGTTTGCAGGTTGCCGGCGGCATCGTAGGTGCGGGTCTGCTGCTGGCCTGCCGGCATGGCCTCCAGGTTCAACTGGCCCAGGAAGTCGAAGCCGTTCAGCGTGGTGTGGGTGTTGGCATCGGTGAGGTTGGTCAGGTTGCCATCGGGATCGTACTGGTAGGACGTTGTGTTTTCCGGATTCGGGCTGGCGGTCTGGATCACGCTGCGGAGCTGATTGGCGTAATCGTAGGTGTAGTTGACGGTGTTGTTGGCCTGATCGGTGACGCCGGTTGGGGTGATTCGGGGACAGGCTACGGAACTCCGAAATAGAACGACGGCCGAATATCGAGATTTCGTATCATGTCCCCGAAATTGAGCAACCGCGCCCGCCCCTTGCCGCGGATGCGTCAATGCAGTTAGAATTCGCAACCATGAAGCTATCGCTCCTGGTTGTGCCGTTGCTTGCGGGCGCGCTCGCCTGCGCGGCGCCCGCTCCGCCCACCCCGGTCATCTTCGATACCGACATCGGCAACGATGTGGATGACTGCCTGGCGCTGGCCATGCTCCACGGGTTCGCCTCCCGCGGCGAGATCCGCCTGGCCGCCGTCACCATCACCAAGGACAATCCGTGGGCAGCCCGGCTGGCCTCGGCCATCGACACCTTCTATGGCCGTCCCAACGTGCCCATCGGCGTGGTGCACGACGGCCAGACCAAGGACGACGGATACCTCAAGAAGGCGCTCGATGCCGGGCACTACCCTTACCGCGACCATGCGGAGGACGCGGTGACCGTGCTGCGGCGCGTGCTCGAGTCGGAACTGGATTCGAGCGTGGTGATCGTCCAGGTGGGCTTCAGCACCAACCTGGCGCGCCTGCTCGATTCGCCCGGAGGACGCGCGCTGGCCGCCCGAAAAGTGAATCGCCTGGTTCTGATGGCCGGGGACTTCGCAGGCGGCGGACCCGAATACAACGTCAAGACCGATATCCCGGCCGCGCAGAAACTTGCCGCCGAATGGCCCGGCCCGGTCTATTGGAGCGGATTCGAGGTGGGCCGCACCATCAGGTACCCGGCGCGCAGCATCGAGCGCGACTTCGGGCCGCCCGGCGCGAACCCGGTGGCCGACGCCTATCGCAACTACCTCGCCATGCCTTACGATCGGGAAACGTGGGACCTGACCGCCGCTCTCTACGCGGTGCGGCCCGCCGACGGCTACTTCACGGTCTCCGCGCCGGGCCGGGTCACGGTGGATGGGCAAGGCATGACCGTCTTCACGGCCGAGGACGGCGGCCGGCATCGCGTGCTTTCGGTCAACGATGCGCAGCGGGCGAGGATTCTCGAAGCTTTTTTGTGGCTGTGCACGCAGCCGGCGCGTTAGGCGGCGTTCGGGTTGACAGACGGGTTGACGGACGGTTGACAGACGAAAGCGTCTGTCCCACTTTGCCGGCAAGAACCGGCGGCAAGAACCGGCGGCGCTACCGGGCGCCCTGCGTTCAGATTTTGGCGCCGGCTCTCCTCTTGACATTCTAAAGGAACGGGCGCATACTCCTTTTGGATGTCTACACGAGAGACCAAAACCGATATTCTGCAAGGTACCCTGGACCTGATGGTGCTGCGGACGCTGGCGACGA
>JBAVIH010000182.1:0-3811 GCA_049686695.1 Bryobacteraceae bacterium
CCACGGATATTACTACCGGGTGCTGACATCTCAGGGGCCGGACGCTGCCGGAGGCGCTTTCGACTACGTGGTGAACGGTAAGATGATTGGCGGCTTCGCTCTGATCGCCTGGCCCGCGGAGTATGGCGTGTCCGGAATCGGGACTTTTATCATCAATCATGATGGAGTGGTTTACGAAAAAGATCTGGGAGCCGGAACGGCCGTGCAAGCCCGCCAGATGACGCGTTTCAATCCCGACAAATCCTGGCAGCCGCTGGTCCTCGAGTAACAACGCGCGCGACCGATTGGCGACAGAAACACCCCCGGTAACCCGGACGGTTTCGCCATCCGCAAGCCATACACACATGTCGCTGGAAATCACAATCGGAGAACGCGAAGGTATCGGCATTCAGGGGTTGAATGGACATCTCACGTTCGGTCAGGAGGACCTGGAGTTTCGAAGTGAGTTGGACCGGCTGGTCCAGGCTGGAAAGACTCGCCTGGTATTGAACCTCGGCCATCTGCACAAACTTGACACTACCGGCCTTGGGACTCTGCTCTCTGCTCTAGCGAAGCTGCGGAAAACGGGTGGAAACCTGGCACTCTTCAACCTGAGACCGTCACATATCGAATTGCTGACCGAAGCAAGACTGGAAACAGTGCTCGAAGTATTTCACGACGAGCAGGACGCGATTGACAGCTTCTTCCCCGACCGGAAACTAAAGCGCTACGACATATTGCAGTTCGTCGAATCCAAGAGGCTGAATGGTCCGGCATCCGTGCCAGTTGTTCGAAAGGAGTCATGAATACTCCAACTCTTCTTACTCCTCTCCGCTTGGGCGCGATTGAGGCGCCAAACCGCCTGGTGATGGCTCCGCTCACGCGGATGCGCGCGGGGCCGGGCCGGGTACCAACTCCGCTAATGGCTGAGTACTAGGAGCGGGCAGCGGCCGGCCTGATCGCCACAGATGCCACTGCGGTTTCCCATCAGGGCACGGGCTGCCCCAACACACCCGGCATCTATACCGACCAACAGGTCGCCGGCTGGCAGCGGGTCACCGAGACCGTGCACCATGTCGGCGGCCGCATTTTTCTTCAGCTTTGGCACATGGGCCGGATCTCTCACCCCAGCTTCCAGCCGGGCGGCGGTTACCGGTCGCGCCCAGCGCCATCGCCCCGAAGTCCGGCCAGGTTCTCACAGAGACCGGAATGCGCCCTTATGTCACGCCGCGCGCCTTGGAGACCGAGGAATTGCCGGGCGTCGTACTGCAATACTCCAACGGAGCGCAACGCGCCAAAATCGCCGGGCGGGACACTGAAATCCAAAAGTATGGAACAGTGACAAACCGGCCCATATCGCTCGATCAAAAGGTTCGCTTGACCAGCGTGGACTGAGGGCGAGCACCGGCACGATCCCGTTCGGGATGAGCTAACGGCGCAGCAGCAGGTCTTACGATCTGACCGACATTTCGTGCTATAGGAACACCTCCACTGAGTCGCGGCACACCAATGGCACATTGAGTGATGCTACTCAACTGACTTGCTGGAGTTTAGAAAGATGAAGGCTGATCGGGGTTCAGTGGTTACCTGCAAAGGCCAGGACGCTAGGAGCCCCCAACGGCTACAATGCGAGGAGTTTCGACACGGTTTTGGCACGGTACGATCAATGAACGTGACCGACGTCGGATTTCGACTAAGAGATCAACCGTGACCGCGTCGATCGCTGAAACAATTCACTGCGGAGCCATGATGCGCGACCTTCATTGATACGCTCTTCGCGTCGGAGAGGCTACGCTTGCGGCACCGGCGGCAGCGGCTCTCCAGCAAGACCCTTCCGAACGAGCCCGGCTAGAAATTCTGCGAACGGCGCGATGTCCTCTCCTACACTGGCCTTCTCGAGAGCGGCCATATAGATGTTGCGCGCGGAGAGCGGTATGACCGTCCACGGGTAGCCGCCCGCTGCCATCATGACGTTCATAAGGAAGCGCCCCACGCGCCCATTGCCGTCCATGTACGGATGGATGTATACGAACACAAAATGCCCCAGCACAACACGCACCGCTGGGTGCTCTTCCTCCCGCAGGAGATCGAAGAAGGCGGGCATCGTATCCCGGACCGCGTCCCGGTTCAACGGCACGTGCATAGACTTCCGGATGAAAACCTGGCCGTTTCGATAACCAGCGAGGTCGGAGGGTCTCAACAGCCCCGCTGTCACGCTGGGCGCGAACATCTCCCGGTACCACGCCCGGTGATCGTCGTCCACGACGGTGCCCGGATTCTCGCCCTTCAACACCTTACCGATGCTTTTCTGTACGAACTGGAATGCCTGCCAATATCCGCGCGCTGCCATGGCGTTCCGCTGCTCGCGGTCCAACGCGTTCGCGTCAGGGTTCCACGTGCCGCGGCGAACCCTTCGGATCAACTCTGGCGTGACGCGGTACCCCTCGATGGACAGCGAATGATAGGCGTCGGTCACATAGGCTTCTTCTACGCGTTTCACGTAGGCGGCGCGATTGCGCGGCAGCCCCGGCGCCTCCGGGAAAGATTCGATCACGGGATCGCGCATCTTCTGCCAGAGGATTCTTATCCGATTCACGTACGGCGAGGCTCCGCGGAACGAAAGTGCCACGGCGGGCCTGTCGGTGAACGGATCGGTTTCGCGCACCGCGTAGCCGGCAGCGGACATGGTACGCGTAATCTCGTCCGCGAGGGCGCCGCGACCGCTATTGCGGAAGGCGCCCGCCAGTCGCCCCGCGATCGTGCTGTGCCCGCCGTCCAGCAATCTGGAAAGCAGGTCGGACGCATCGCGGATCATCGCCATGGCGGCCCTAGCGTCGGTGTCATGATGCAAGAAAAACCGGGGCGAGGCCTCGATCAGAGCCGATTCGAGAGAGAAGAGGCGCAAGCCATCCTTCTCCGCCATATCCGACAAATCGGGCAACGGCGCCTCAAGTTCGAATAAGGATGTCCCATGCGGAAGCTTCGTTACATTGTTCCGGCCTTTGGGAGACCGCACTGCGAGCTGCCGGGGAACCGTCCAGTTCCCAGCGTGAACGGACAGTGATTGCTCCGGCGACAGGCTCCAGTTCTTGCCGAACCGCGTCTCGAGGTAAACGGCGGCAAAACGCCAGAAAGAGGCGTACCATGCCGTGCTCTCGCCCTTCATCTCGTCCGGGCGGCTCGAGATGTACCAGCCCTTGATGACTTCTTGCAGGAAGCCGTGCTTGAGTAGCCGCTCTCGGTGGGTCCGCGTTATGTCGCGTGCGCGAATGGCGGCAGCCCCGTTTGCGTTTTGGAGCCCGTGCAGGATTTCGAGGGATTCCGCCAGTTTTTCAGAAGGGGTAGCCATGTTTGCCCAAAACTAGTTTTATGCGGCGCACGAAAGCTAGTTTATTATGTTGTATCATAACTAGTCTTTCATGTCGAGCGACTTCTAGTTTCTCCTGCTGCTTATGAAAGCAGTCGGGAGGTTGGTGTAACTTCCGCTCTGCCCGATCCGCCGGGTTTGAGCGCCGCCGCAAAAGCAGGTGCGCATTGGAGGCCAGATGAGCAATGGAATCATGAGATTGCAAGGGCCCAATTCACGTCTCACTTTTTGTTGCCCTACCAAGCCCCGCTGTTGCCAGTTCGGCATCCTCACCCAACGGCCGTAACTGATTGACATCATGGCTTCGAGTTTTGACACGGTTCGTGACCCCTCGATTGCGTTTTGTCACGGTTTTGGCACGGTAACAATGAGACGCCCTTGCGCCTCTCCCAAAAGTGGTTTAGAATCAGATAGGTAGAATGTCGGGGCGTAGCGCAGCCTGGTAGCGCACCTGCCTTGGGCGCA
>JBAVIH010000183.1:0-3602 GCA_049686695.1 Bryobacteraceae bacterium
CGCTTTCTGAGCCGCGACCGTCAGGGAGCGGTCGTCGCCGAACGAGTCCTCTCTTCGGACGACGTCATCGCCGCGATTTCCGGTTCCGGCCTGCGCGGGCGCGGCGGCGCGGGCTTCCCGACGGGACGGAAATGGGCGCTCGGGCGTGCCCAAGCGGACCCGGTCAAATACGTCATCTGCAACGGCGATGAAGGCGATCCCGGCGCCTTCATGGACCGGCTGGTGCTCGAATCCGACCCGCATCGTGTGCTCGAAGGGCTGGCCATCGCGGCGTACGCCATTGGCGCGGCCGAAGGCTTCCTGTACATTCGTGCCGAGTACCCGCAGGCGGTGCGGCACACGCGGGCGGCGATCCGGCAGGCCGAGCAGCGAGGCTTCCTCGGCCAGAACATTCTCGGCTCCGCGTTTTCGCTGCGGCTGGAGGTTCGCGAGGGCGCCGGCGCGTTCGTCTGCGGCGAGGAGACCGCGCTGATCCAGTCGCTCGAAGGCAAGCGGGGCATGCCGAGACTGCGGCCTCCGTACCCGGTGGAACGCGGGTTGCGCGGGCACCCGACCGTCATCAACAACGTCGAGACGCTGGCCTGCGTGCCTTGGATCATGCGCCACGGCGCAAGCGCGTTCGCCGCGCTCGGCACCGAAAACAGCCGGGGGACTAAGGTCTTCGCGCTGGCCGGGAAGATCAACCGGGGCGGTTTGATCGAAGTGCCGATGGGCATCACGATACGCGAAGTGGTGGAGGATATCGGCGGCGGAATCCGCAATGGGCGGGCGTTCAAAGCCGTCCAACTCGGCGGTCCGTCCGGCGGGTGCATCCCGGCGCGGCTTGCCGACACGCCGATTGACTATGACGCCCTGGCGCGGACCGGAGCCATCATGGGCTCCGGCGGGCTGGTGGTGCTCGACGACCGCGATTGCATGGTCGATATCGCCCGCTTCTTCCTGAAATTCACCCAGGCCGAATCCTGCGGCAAGTGTACGTTCTGCCGGATCGGCACCAAACGCATGCTCGAAATCCTGGAGCGGCTGTGCGAGGGAAAAGGCCGGCGGGACGATCTGGAGAAGCTCGAAGTTTTGGCCGATTATGTCGGCCGCGGCAGCCTGTGCGGGCTCGGCCAGACGGCGCCGAATCCGGTGCTGACCACGCTCCGGTATTTCCGCGAAGAGTACGAGGCGCACCTTCACGAGCGGCGCTGCCCGGCCGGCCGCTGCCCGGCGCTGATCCGCTACCGGGTGACGGACAACTGCATCGGCTGCACGCTCTGCGCGCAGGCATGCCCGGTGGGCGCAATCGCGTATCGCCCGTACGAAAAGCACGAAGTGGACGACCGGCTCTGCACGCGCTGCGACATGTGCCGCCAGGCATGCAAGGACGACGCAATCGAGGTCTTATAGGCGCGCCATGGTGAGCTTGACGATCGACGGGCGGCGGATCAGCGTGGCGCCGGGGACCACCATTTTGGGAGCGGCCCAGTGGCTCGGCATTCGCATTCCGACCATGTGCCACGTGCCGGGAATCGAACCGGCATCGTCGTGTTTCCTCTGCGCTGTCCAGATCGAAGGGCGCCGCACGCTCTCGCCCGCCTGCGGCATGCCCGTCGCGGAGGGCATGGTGGTCGTCACCCAGAGCGAAGACATCCACACCGCGCGCAAAATGGCGCTGGAGCTTTTGCTCTCCGACCACGCGGGAGAGTGCGTCGCGCCGTGCGCGGCCGAGTGTCCGGCCGGGTTGGACATTCCGGGATTCGTCTATGGCATCGCGACGGGGGACATGCGCCGCTCGATGGAAGTCATCGCGGACCGGCTGGCGCTGCCGGGTTCGCTCGGGCGCATCTGCCCGCGTTTGTGCGAGCGGCAATGCCGGCGATGCGATCTCGACCAGGGTCTGGCGATTGGCGCTCTGCACCGCTACGTGGCCGACCTGGACAGTGGGGCCGCGCACTACCTGCCGCCGCGTGCGCCATCGACGGGAAAATCGGTTGCGATCGTTGGCGCGGGGCCCGCGGGTCTCGCCGCCGCTTACTATCTTCTGCAACAGGGCCACGAGTGCACGCTGTTCGATGCCCACCCGCTCCCCGGCGGCATGCTTCGCTACGGAATCCCGGCCAACCGCCTGCCGAAGGACGCGCTGGATGCGGAGATCGAAACCGTCCGGAGGCTGGGTGCGCGGTTCCGGATGGGCGAACGGTGGGGCGAGCACTTCACCCTCGCCGGCTTGCGCGAGCGGCACGACGCGGTGTTCGTGGCCATCGGGGCGCAGCGGGCACAGGGGCTCCGTTGCGAAGGCGAGCAGCACGCCCTGGCGGGGATCGCGTTCCTGGAGCGCGTGGCCAAGGGCGAGCCGGTCGAGTTGGGCAACCATGTCGCCGTGATCGGCGGTGGCAACACCGCCATTGACTGTGCCCGCTCCGCGGTCCGCTTAGGCGCCCGAAATGTGCGTGTCCTCTATCGCCGAAGCCGGCAGGAGATGCCTTCTTTGATGGAAGAGGTGGAGGCGGCCGAGGCCGAAGGCGTGCAGATCGACCTGCTGGTCGCGCCAGTGCGGCTGGAGCCGAGCGGCCGCAGCCTGTTGCTGACCTGCCAGCGGATGACTCTCGGCGAACCCGACGCCTCGGGGCGCCGCCGTCCGGTCGAGATCGATGGCTCCGATTTCACGATCGAATGCTCCAGCGCGATCGCGGCCACGGGGCAGTCGGTGGAGCGCTCGCTGGCCGAGCGGGAAGGACTCGCAGTGACCGCCTGGGGCATCGCCGCCGATGAAAAAACGCTCGCGACGAATCTCCCGCGCGTGTTCGCCGGCGGCGACGCAGTGCTGGGCGCGGATCTAGCCGTCCGCGCGGTGGCCGCGGGAAGAATGGCGGCGGCCTCGATCCATCAGTTTCTATCGGGCGAAACCGTCACCGGTGAACCGGCGATTGCCGCCATCGCCATGCGCCCGATGGACGATGCGGAGCGGGCCGCCATCTTCCGCTCGATCGAGCGGGCCGCCCGCGTGCGTGCGCCGGAGATCCCCATCGAGCGGCGGCTGGCGGGCTTCGACGAGGTGGAAGGCCGGCTGCCGGATGAGGACGCCGCACGGGAGGCTCGCCGTTGCCTCACCTGCGGCTGCCGCAAAGCGGATTGCTGCCGGATCCGCTCGCTGGCCACCGAATACGGCGCTGAGATGTATCGCTTTACGGGCGCGCGCCGCCGCTTCTCGCAGGATCTCTCGCATCCGGAGATAGTCTACGAACCGGGCAAGTGCATCTGTTGCGACGCGTGCGTGCGGATCGCCGCCGCCGCCGGCGAAGAGCCGGGGCTCGCGCTGATCGGCCGCGGTTTCGATGTCGCCGTCGGAGTGCCGTTCGGCGAGCCGCTCTCGAGCGGGCTGCGCAAAGTGGCGCAACAGTGCGCCGCGGCGTGCCCGACCGGCGCGCTCTCCTTGCGAACGGCTCGCGCCTGCGAGACCTGCTCGCTTCCCGGTTGTCCTTAGAAAAGCAGCTTGAGCGCGAACTGAATCCGCCGCGGGTCCTGCGCGGAGACCACCTGGCCGAAAGTGGGCGACCCGAGGAAATTGTCGGGCAGATTGAAATTCGTGTGATTCAAGGCGTTAAAGAACTCCGTGC
>JBAVIH010000184.1:0-1500 GCA_049686695.1 Bryobacteraceae bacterium
TGGTTCCAACGAGTGCAACGAGCATGGATATTGGCACAGTGGAAATGACCTCTCCGCCGACGAGCCCGGCGTGGATGATCCAATGGCCGCAACTCGCACAGAACGGAGCGCAGATTGGGCAGGGTCCAATATGGAATGGCTCCTCCTGGCAGCCGGGTGTCGCCAATGTCCCATTTACGGGCCCGCCCGCAGACGGCCAATACATTCGATGGAACGCAGCTCGGTCGGCATGGCAGCCGGTAACGTTCGCCGACCAGGAGACGGTGGGCGGCACGATTGACGGCGCGAATGTCGCGTTCACGCTCGCGAATCCGCCGTCGCCCGCTGCCGGCCTCGTGCTGTTCCGCAACGGCGTGGCACAGAAGAACGGACTCGACTATACGCTCGCCGGCAACACCATCACTTTCGTGACGGCAGCAACTCCTTACCCCGGCGATATCTTGCTCGCCTGGTATCGATATTGAACCAGCCCGCTGTGACCATCGGAGAGCGAATGCCAAAGCCCAGGAGGTTGGTATGATTTCCCCTCGCCAGGAGGAGATCATCCGAAGGTGCTGGGAGCACAATGCCTACGGGCATCACGCAGCGAAACGGGCCGCCGAACTGACGGGTCTCACGCCCTCGGCAGCCCATCGCCGCGCGATGGAACTCGGGCTGGTGTTCACGCGGGAACGGTACCGATGGACCGAGCAGGAATTAGACGTGCTCGAGCGGAACGCGCACCAGTCGTTAGAAACGATTCAGCGGAAGCTCCGGCTCAGCTCCCCGCCGGGCGTCAAGCGTACACGGACCTCGATTGCCGGGCAGATCCACGCGCAGCGATTCCGCACCAACATGGACGGCCTAAAGCATGGGCCACTGGCCGATGCCCTCGGGATCAGCATTGAGCGTCTCCATAAGCTCCGCGACTGCAAGCTGATCAACGGGCAGCGGATGGAGTCGATTCGGGAGGCCTGCGGATACGGCGAACCGCTCGCTGACGATCACCGGCACTGGTTTTATCACAACGACGAGATTGTGCGGTTACTGTTCGCCGCCCGCGGCGAGCTGGACCTGCGGAAGGTGAATCAGACATGGCTGATGGGACTCCTGGAACCGTACATTACGCTCTTTCAATCGACTCCGAAGGACCTGCTCCTTGCGAAGAGGGAGCGCGCGAAGCTGGCGCAGCGCCGGCACAGGAAGCAGCTTCCGCGAGCGCTGCCGCGGAAGATGCGGCGATCTACAAGTACACGCAGCCACGCGGCGGGCATACTGGACGAGTCGGTGGTAGCAGCGATCCGGGCGGGCCGAAAGGGCCCCGCTCGGAGCAGAAGACATTTCAGTGGCGATCCCGCCTCTCCTCTGTTAAACACCGGTATTGGAGCGACATTGAGGCCGGTTGGCGACGAGATCGCGAACTCGAAAAGCGCGAGCGACACGGTGACATCGCCTTCCACTACCCCATCTTCTGGACCTGCTGGCGATCCCAGTGCCGCCTAGCCTTTCGGCCACCGCGGC
>JBAVIH010000185.1:0-7485 GCA_049686695.1 Bryobacteraceae bacterium
GCTGTGGTTCGCGCGCCGCGGCCGCGCCAGCCGCCGCAACGGGTGCGGCCGCTTCACCCAGCGCCTGCCGAAATCGCGGTTCCGCCACCGTCCACATTCGACTCAGCAGCGAACTGCCCTCCGGCGAACTCAGCGCCATTACGCCGTCCTTTTCCTTACAGGTGGTGTGCCCAAGAAGGTGCAATTCGTTCTTCGCGCGCGTAGCGGCAACATACAGCATGCGCCCCGCTTCATATTCGGCCTTGCGCGCGTCGATGCCCTTCAGGTAGCTGTAAATTTGGTCCCGGTCCGCGCCTGTCGCGTGAATGGGCGCGAGCAGCAGATCGGGGCGCTCCTGGAATCGCGGCCGTTCCAGCCAGAGCATCAGGCGCGAGTCGTCGCTGCGCGGTTTCCGGCCCAGACCCGGCACGATGACCGTGTCGAACTGAAGGCCTTTCGCCTTGTGGATCGACATCACTTGAATGGAATCGTCAGCCAGCGCATCCGGATTTGCATATAGCTTCTTGATCTTCGATTCGAACGCGGCGGCATCCAATGTGCCGCCCTCATCCATCTTCTCCAACAGGTCGAAAAAAGCCGCCGCATCTTCGAGGTCTTCGGCGGCGCCGGCGCACGCCGGTCCGCCGAGCGAAATCCACGCTCCTTCAATCCAGCCGCGGAGCGAGGCCGGCCGCTTGGCGAAGGCCAGATCCAGAGCGTCTCGCACGCGCAGCAGACGCTCGCGGTCCCGAGCTTCCAGCGCCGCGATGCGGCCCTCGTCGTGCATCAAATCCCAAATCGTCGCGGGCGCGTTACCGGCCAGCGTGTTCAGGCCCGCCAGCGTCAAGCCGCACCACGGCGCCCGCAGAACCGCAAGCCAGGCGATCCGGTCGGCCCGGTGCAGCATCGCCCGGGTGAGCGCGGTCAGATCCCGGATGATGGCTGCGTCGGCCAGCGAGTCGATCTCCACCGCGCGGAACCGGAGGCCCGCGCCGCGCAAGGCCGGAAGAATTGCGCTTAGATGCGTGCGCGCCCGAACCAGAATGGCAACCTTGCGGCCGGCTTGCCGGGCGGTGCGCACCAATTCAACGACCTTCACGGCTTCCGCCTCGTCATCCCGGTCCAGAAACGGGTGGAGGGTCACCGCGGGGTCGAGCTCGACGCCGTTCACCGGCTCGCATCGGTGATACGGGATTGCGCCAGTCGTGATATTCTCCGCCTGCGGCATGACTTCCGGAAACGTCTCGTTCACCCAATCGACGATCCCGGAATCGGAGCGGAAATTTGCGGTGAGCAGCAGCGGCTCCAACGGAATGTTGCCGATGCCCTCCCGGCAGGCTTTCAGAAAGATGCCGACCTCGGCTTCGCGGAAGCGGTAGATCGACTGCATGGGATCGCCGACCGCGAAAATGGTCCGGCCATCTCCGGGTTCCCAACCGGCGGTGAGACGCAACAGCAGGCCGGACTGGCTCACCGATGTGTCCTGAAACTCATCCACCAGCAGATGCTGGATACGGTAGTCGAGAGTCAGGGAGAGATCGGTGGGAGCGTCCGCGTCTCCCAGCGCGTGCTGCGCCGCCATGGCCACTTCGGCGTAATCGGCGGCGCCGCGCTCGCGGAATTCGACTTTGAGCTGGGCGGCGGCAGCCGGAAGCATGCGAACCAGTGCCGCCAGCGCCAGCCATTGGGGTTCGGGGAAGCGGTCCGCGGGAAGCGAACGCAGACCGTGGAGCCCTTCGCGAAAACCCTCATGTGGCGAAAGCCTTTGAATCAACTCTTCGGCGTGTTTCTTCAGGGGCCTCGCGGTAGTTGGAAACCCATTCGCCACGGTGAGCCGGGCGCGCCAGTCGCCATCGTTCTTCAGCAGCGTCTCGGCGATTCCGAGCCACAAATCCAGATCCTCCGGCCGTGGTAGGGTGGTGAGACCCGAACACGCGATGGCGCGGCCTGCGCTGCCCGCCGCCTGCAGGTTGCCACCGGCTGCCGCCACGACCGCCGCAATCTCACCGGCCATGCCGTTCGGAACCAGGCGCCGGACGTCCGCTATCCAATCGTGAATTACGTTGCGTAGCGCGGCTTCCAGGCCCGCGCGTGCCTCCTGCGGATTTTTCACGCCGGCGAGGTGCCGGAGCCATTGATCGCGCCGCGCCAACATCCCCACTAGCAGTTTCTGCAACGCCTGGAAGTCATTGTCCAGGTGCGTGAGCAGGACTTCCATTTGCTCCGCCCACTCGTCCCTTTCGAGCAGTTCGATGGTCCGCCTGGCCGCTTCGGCGTACAACTCCTCGGCATCGTCCAGAATATCCGGCGGGCCGCCGAGCCGCGAAACCCAAGGCATTTGCCTGGTCAGCGAAGCCGATAGCGAATCGATCGTCCGGATGCGCAATCGCGCCGGATTTCGAGCCAGGTCCCATCCCTGCGCTTCGCTATGTTCCCGGACGGCTCGTGCCAGTTTCCAGGTAAGAGCGTCATGCGGCTGCTCCGGTTTTGGCCCCGCCGAATCCCGCAGGGCTTCCAACACCCGCCGCCGCATTTCGCCGGCGGCCTTGCGGGTGAAGGTGATGGCAACTACGTTCTCCGGCTCCTCCATCCGAGCCAACAGGGTGAGGTAACGCTGATTCAGCAGCTCGGTCTTACCCGAACCTGCCGGCGCCTGCACCACGAATGAGGTGGTGGGATCGAGCGCGCGCGACCGCTGTTCCCGATCCGGTATCGCGCTCATGCTTCCTCCACTTCGATCTTTTGCCGTTCTCCGCAACGGCACAGCACGTTGAGAGGGCAATAGCGGCAGTCCTTCGCCGGGTCGTTCGGGTCTCCTTCCGCGCGGCCGGACAGAAACTGTTCGCCCAGCGCGTTCAGAATCTCCCTCCAATCTCCAACCTGGGCAGCGAGATCGACGCGTTTGGTATCGGGAATCACTACGGTCTCGTCCACCAATCCGCGAAAGTGCGCGTCACCCGGACGGATCTGACCAAACAGCACTCCGGCTAGAGGCTTGTCGTGAGTAATCGCATACAGAGGCACCTGCGGCTGATTCGGGCGACCGGTCTCCCAATCGCGAACGCTCTTATGTCCCGTCTTGTAATCGATGATGACTTCACGCCCGTCTTGCAGGCGATCGATGCGGTCGATCTTGACTCTCGCGCGGAGGCCGCTCACTTCCACGTAGCGCTCTTCTTCCGGCGGCAGCACTTCAAACGGCTCTCGCCCCTTCTCGTAATTCAGCCACTCCGCCGTCAACCGCTCCAATCGCTGCCGCTCCAACCGGGCGAAGCGCTCCGGCAGCGGACTGCCGCGTTCCTCCTCCCAGCGCCCGACCGCCCGGGCCACCGACTCGCGGATCAAGCCCGCCAGGTTCGGGTGGGAGCATAACCGCTCGTGTGTCCGCAGCTCGCGCCAGATGTCCTCCAGAGCGTAGTGAGCCAACGTCCCGCGGTCGCGCATTTCCAGACCGGGCGCCGGTGTCTCGAGGTTGTACGCCAGGAGCCTCAGCTCGGCGAATGCGTGGAAGGGACACTGGGACTGATACTCGAAGACCTTGCTGCCGCCGCGCTGCGATCCGGCGTCTTCCACGGCCGGCGCGACCTCATCGACGAATTGCTCGATGAGGCGATTGCGCCGGATGATGTCGACGTAGGTAGCTTCTTCGCCCAAGTCGAGCTGCTCGGCCTCGATCCGCCTCGCGCCGAGAATCAGTGGGCTGGGCGCCAGGTCGCGATCCTCCACGTGCGCCGGGTAGCTCAAAACCACATCCGGCGCGCTGGCCATGAGCCGCCTGGTTACGCGTTGGGCAAAGTCGATTTCCCGCTCGGGAGAACAGCGAGGGATACCGATTTGGCGCTGCAGTGCGACCGGCAAGAAAGGATTCGGCTTGGGAGGTTCCGGCCATGCTTCATCGTGCAAGCCCATGACCCAGACGTGGTCGAAAGTCAGCCCCGCAGTCTCCAGTAAGCCCAGCACCTGAACCGGAGCATCAACCGTCTCGGGCTGGAACATCTCTTCGGCAGCCACGCTCCGCAGAAGCTCGACAGCATCGGCCCGCGAAACCGCGGCAGAAGTGACATCGGCTGCGGCGAGCTCCGAGAGCGCGTCACGCCATGCTTCGACAGTTTGGTATTCGATACTGTTCAGCGGCCGCTCTCCCGGCCACCCGAAAGAAGATAGCAGTTCCGCAAAAGTATTGCTCCAGCCACCCGGCAGTTGCGACAACGGCGCGTTCTCGATCGACGCGATCCATTGCCGGATCGACCGCGCAAGCGCGGGGCAACCGTTCGCCGCGGCCAATTCCGCCAGATGCCTCAGCCCAACCTGCGGGTCGCGAATCCTGCGCATGCGCGCATCGACTTGCGCGCGGGCCGATTGCTCCGTATCGGCAGCCGCCACGTATCCGCTGCGCAGCAATTCGCTGGCTTCGTCCCACGGGGTTCGCTCCAAATCGAGTCCGAGGATCAGCAGCGCCGCGTGCACCACAGGGTAGGCAGCGAGCGGACGGCCTGCGGAAAGGTTGACCAGGAGAGAAAGCGGGCGGCTGCCCGGCAACTCGGAACCGGGTTCCAGGATGGCGCGGAAGATCCGTTCGACCTGATCGCGGCGAGTTTCGAGATCGGGCACCGCAATGGCGATCCTTCCCGCCGCGCCGGATTGCAGTAAAGTACGAGACCAGCGTGCCGCGGCGGCGATTTCCCCTCGGGCGTCCGCAAACGCGACGCGCACGGCGCCCTCGCGGGATCGCAGCGCGTAATCCAGGCGCTCCACGGCACAGCCGGCGAGTTTGCAGGCGTCCCACAAGTCCTGCTGCTGCGGAGTGATGTCGTCGAAACCCGCCAGTATCAGGCGCCCCGGCAGGCGCAGAGCGTGCACCCGCTCCCGGAGATAATCCGGCAGGCTGGCCTCGTCCAGCCAGTGGCGGCTGGAGCAGCGCTGGCGGAATGTCCGCGCCCAGCGTGCGAAGGTGCGTGCATCCTCGCCCCCCGATTGTTCGATCCGGTCGAAGTCGAGGCGCCACGCCGTCGCGAGTTCCCAGGCTTGGCGGGCTTCAGCCGCCGCAGCCCGTTTTTGCAGAAGCTGGGCGGCGTCTGCGGACTCGCCGATCACGCGCTCCCAAAGAACCCGCTCCTGCCATTCGTCGAGCAGGATAAGAGGATCGGCCTGAGAGTAGAAAGCCTCCTGCCAGAGGCTATCGAGCCATCCCGCCCATGGAACGACCGTCGGCGCCGGCCAGGCCAGTAAGCCGCCGGACCGTTGAATCCCATCGTAGTCCTGACGAAGTTGCCGGGCGAGGCGGTTCCCGGCCGTGACCACCGCGGCGCCACCGCGAATTGCTTCCAGTAACCGGTCGTCCATGGAAACCACGAATACAGGTGACAAATACAGGTTAACTCTCGTACCGGTACAGCGCCTGCGCTATGGTGAGGCCGCGGACGTCGATGCGGGCCAGGTCGGCGGAGCCTGCGCCGCGGGCTTCGGCCAGCAGCAGCGTGTTGTCGCAGGCGCGGAAGGGAGCGGTGCCGCGCGTCGAGCGCGGGTTGTATCCCATCACGGCGGTGGCGACGGCATCGGTCGAGACCGGATTCAGCCCGGCAATCAAGACTCCCGGCTGAACGAGCCTGAGATCGCCGATCCACGGCCCTTCGCCGCCGGCCACGCTCTGCACCCCGTCGATCACCGCCAGATGGATGGGGCGCGCTTGGGCGAGATCCGCCACGATGCGCGGCACGCGGTAGCCGGGGTCATGGCTCAAGCCAAAATGAAGTTCCTGCGGCGCCGATTTCGACGGCTGGCGGGTGCCCCGGTGGCCCACCAGGTTGCGCCCGCTGGCGGGGTTTTCGTTGGGTTCGTCCTTGCCCGCGTCGTCGCCGTAGATGGAGGCCGGCAGGTTGCCGAAACAGTTCTTGAGCGAGAGCGTGACGCCGCATGTCGCGTGGTTCTTCAGCTTGGCCACGCTCACGAAAAAGTCGGTCTCTTCGAGTGCCTGGTTCAAATCGTAGGCGGGGTACATGTAGGCCTCGCCCGGAACGGCGAAACGCGCGTACCGCTTGTACCTGCCCAGCGCGTTGGTGTTGGCGAATTCCACCACCGGCGCCGCGGCAGCCAACTGGCGCACGTTCCACCCCGCATCGAGCATCAGCTCCTCGAGCGGCCCGCCCGAGGACCAGGCGCTTTCGACGAACCGTACGCGCCGCGCGCCCGCCCGGCCCATCAGATAGGCGGTCGCGCCCAGCACTTTCGGGTGCGTGTAGTGCGTCAGCGCGGGAGCTTTGCCGCGCACGCGCAAGGCCGGGCTGCCCGTCATGTTGACCTTGATGGCGACGGTCTTCCCGCGCACCAGCCGCTCCAGTCCGCCCAGTTGGTCGAACATGGCGGCCAGGTGCGCGGTCACGTCCTCGTCGTAGGAAGCGCAGCGGGCGAGCGAAACCGGCGAGGCCGGCGCCGCTGCCGCGCTCCGCACCAGAGGTGCGGCTCCCATCAGGGCGATCCATTCTCTGCGAGTAATCATCGGCTATAACTCCAGTCTGAGGGTGGCGCAGACCGCCACCTTGTCGATGTCCACGGCGGAACCTTCCTCGGCCGCGTAGACTTCCAGGGTCTTCTCGGCGCCCTCGGGAGTCAGCAGCGTGGCGCGGCGGTAGCCGCCGAGGAATTGCACGGTGATGTTTTCGACCGGGAAATCCGAGTAGTTCACCAGGTGAACGATCTCCGTCTTGCCATCGGCCGAAGCCAGCACGTTCGACAACACGGTGGACACGTTGAACAGGCGGACGCCCAAGTTCTGCCGGCCCACCAGGGAATTCACGTCGCGCCAGATATCGTTGAACCGGTCCAACTCGGCCTTGCTGAGGGTGATGCTGTCGCCCGGCGGACGCTGGTCCTTGAATCCGGTCGGGCTGGTCAGCACGGTGCCGCCGGAGCGCGCGAAGTCGCGCAGCACGGCTTCTTCGGGCGCCGTCAGCGCGCCCGCATCCACGTCGACGGCCACGGCGTCGCCGGCCAGCGATTCCGGCGTCAGACGCTGCGGCGGTACCGGCGTCACCGGCGTGTGCTTGACGGCGATCATGTCGAGGATGCCGCCCGAAAGCAGGCCGCCTTTGGCCGGGTCCTGCACCAGCGCCAGCTTGCCCGCTTCGCGCATGGAGCGCCATTCCGGATGGCGTTCGAAATAGTCGAGCAGGGCGCCCATGCGCCGCCAGTTCGCCCGCGCGCTTTCGTCCCCGGCGGCCAGGCGGCCGGCGAAGTCGCGGTCCAGCGCCACCACCCAGCGCCCGCCGGAAATGGCGGCGTCGGCGATCGCCTGCAGGTACCGCTCGGTAGTGACCACCTCGCCCGCCGGCGGCGTGTTGGCGAGCCACACCGCGGCGTCGCCCCACGCGCGCACCGCGCGGATGAAGCCGGTGTTGGTATCGATCCAGGCCGATCCGCTGGGCCCCGCCATTCGGCTGTTGCCGTGATCCTGCGCGGGAATGCCCGGCCAGACGCCTTGCCACGTGCCGAGCACCGGCGCCGCCGAAC
>JBAVIH010000186.1:0-23086 GCA_049686695.1 Bryobacteraceae bacterium
TCTGGAGTTGGGCAGATTCTGCCCAACTCCCAACCTGAGGATCGCGCATAGCCCGGCAAAAACCGCGGGCGGCGCACGGGCAACTCGCTGATGCCGCTGGCGCAGGCCTTCGACGAAAGCTTGTGACTGCAAAGCGGGCGTTGGCAAGCTGCATGAAGCCCGCCCCGCCACTACTGCACGGGTATGGTCACCGCGGGCGAAGTCGCCCCGCCGATCTGAAGCGAGATGGGCACCGCGTTGCCGGTTTGCGCGCTTTGCGGCACCTGCACGTTGATCTGATAAAGAGCGGGGTAACCGGGCGCCAGGCCGCTGAACAAGACGTTTGCCTGCGCCCCGCCGATCGTCACCACCGGGAAGGTGGGAGACTGCGACAGGGGACTTGCCGTGGCCGCCACGCCGTCTCCAGGCGGATTCGTCACCGGCCCCAGGCCGTTGGCGTAGAGCTGAATGTAATTGCCCCGCTTGGCCGGGTTGCTGGTGGTTATCACGTTATAGTTGGGATAATCCAGCGCGCAGACCGCGCCGGCGCACACGAAGAATGCCGGGGCGTAAGTTGCAATCGGCACCGTCACCACGTTGCTGAACAGATAGTCGTCAATCGACACCTTGACCTGCGCCGAGCTTTGGCCCTGCAATTCCCAAGGCACCACCAGGTTGATCTGGCCCGTGGTGACGTAGTACGGGAAGCCGGGATAGGAGGCTCCGGGAACGTCGAAGCTGACGGTAACGCCGTCGAAGTTGACGGGATAGACGCACGGTCCGGCGGCGCATTGCAGTGCAAAGAGGTCCTCCGCGACGTCGCTCAAGCCGGTTCCATAAATCGACTCGTAGGCTCCCGGCACCAAGGTGGGCTGGCCGGCCGCGGCGTCCCCCACGCCCGGCACGCCCGCCGTAACGGTAATCGCGGGAGGGGCCTGAATGTTCACGGTAAAGTAATCCGAGAAGCCGGCGGCCGCGTAGGTGACGGTCGGCCCGCTCGCCAGGGACGAGCTCACGGTTGTTCCCAGCACAATGTCCATCCACGCCCAGCCGAATTTATCGGTGGGGCAGGTGATGCTGCTCGAGCTGGAAGCCGGCGAGCAAGCCGGATGCCCGCTCCCGGTGGGCGCGCTATTCATGGTCAAGCTGCCTGAAGGCGCCACCGTGAACGTCACCGAAGCGCCGGCCACCGGCACGCCGTACGCGTCCACCACTTGCAAGTACGGGTAGGCCTCGAATTCGGTCTCCGCGTGCCAGGGCGGGTAGAGTTCGGTGTCCGTGCCGGGCGCGCCCTCGAGAATCGTGTATTCCGGCGCGAAGTTCGGTTCGATGTTGCAATTATCCGTTGCCGTCGCGCAATTGGTTCCCGCCCCCACGAGCAGCATGAAGGGAATGCGCAGGCTCGATCCCGCCAGCGTAACGCTACCGGAATACTCGCCGGCGGCGGGCAGCGAGCCGGAGAGGGTGACCGTCAAAGTCGAAGTTGCGCCGGCGGCCAGCGTCGCACTGGAAAGGGTCGCCGCGACCGAGGCGGGCGACGCCGAGCCGGGGCTGCCGTCTACCGTGCAGCAGGAAACCCTGGGAGAGAGCGTCGCCGAACTCGATCCAATGTTGGTCACTGTGATGGTCTTCGCGATCGAGAGCGAACTGGATTGCAGGATGCCGAACGAGACGGTGGCCGGCTCGGCGGTGAGCGTCGCGTTGGTGGCCGCTCCCGCATCGAGCAGGCCGGCGCCGATCCATTGTGCATCCACCGGGTTCGTGGAATCGTCCGTGGTTACGGACTGGCCCGCGGAATTAACGATTAACGACCGCACCTGAGTGCCCCGCAGCCCCGGGTGTTCTTGAATCACCAGCGCCGCGGCGCCGGCTGCCAGGGCTGCCGAATAACTGGTGCCATCCACGGCCATGAATCCGTTGGCGCTGTATAAACCTATACCGTATACCCATGGGTCGTACGCATCGAAGCTCTGCGTGGGAACGTAGAAACCGCCGTAAAGTCCGTAGGAAATATCCCAGCCTCCGGTAGCCACGATGTCGGGTTTGAGCTGGCCATCGGGCGTGGGGCCGAACGAGGAATAGCCCGGCACCGTGTTTGCCGCAAGCGCGTTGCCGCCTCCGGAAACCCAGTACTGGCTGAGCGTGGTGACATCCACCTCCTGTCCACCCACGTCAATCGTGACCGGCTGGCCGGGGTTCAGATCGATGTAGTTTTGCAGGTTCTGGCCGTTGGCGGCGGAGATCGAAACCGCAGGACCGAATTCGCCGATGCCCGTCGGGGCGGAGGAGAAGTCGAACGGGGCAACTGCAGTTCCGGCGGGCAGAACGAAAATGAAACCCACCGCTCCCGCGGTTTGTGCGTTGAGTGCCGCGGTGTCGAAACCGCAGGTGCTAAACGCGATCAAGGCAAAGGAATTGTTCAACGATCCGCCCGGAAGAGAGGTGCAGGCGGTGGGGTCGCCGACTTTCGATACATCCACCAGCGGAGCGGTTGTGGCGCCCGCGCCGGTGGGGTAGAAGTAATAGAGGTCGCCCGGCAGCGCAACCATGTTCTTGAGGTTGGAGGGCGCGCCGGCGGCGACGGCGCTCACGCTGGGCTGCATGATGTGCGAGTTGGTGGTGGCGCCCACCGAAATCACGTCGGGCGCGTTCGAAGGAGAGTTGATGGTATTGAAACTGGGGTAATTGTAGTTGTTATTATATCCGTCGGCTCCATCGTTGCCGGCGGCTGCCACGATTACAGCCCCGCCGGCCTTGGCCGCGGTTTCGAACGCGGAGGCCAGCGAATCGGTAGCCCAATCGGAGAGCGCCAACGTTCCGTAAGGCATGTAAATCACATTCATGCCATCGTTCAGGGCGTCCTCGAGCGCCTGGTGCACGACCTCCTCATCGGTGTAGCCGAACGAGCCGGCGATCTTGTAAACGCCGAGGTAGGCCTTGGGCGCCATTCCCTGCATGGTGATGGCAGATCCGGTGTTCGAGACAGCCGGGGCCGAAATGGTATTGCCCGCGGCTATCATAGCGGCGGCGGTGCCGTGGCCGTAACGATCGTGCGGATACGGATCGTCGGGGTCCGAGGTGGCTGGGTTGGAGGCGGTGTTGACGGCCGGGTTGGCGCTCGGGCCGCCGCCCAGCAACTGGATGTAACTGCGCGCAACGATCACCTTGCTGTTGGTGTAGCTGCCGCACGAACTGGCGGAGCCGGGAAAGCCGCTGCAGATCGGAAAGCCGGACGGCGCGGTCAGGGAAGAGTCCTGAAACGCGGGGTTGGTGAGGTCGATGCCGGAATCGAGGATGGCGATCTTGACTCCCTTGCCGGCGCTCGATTGGCCGCCCACCGCATTCCACGCGGGCTGCACATCCGTCAATTGCAGAGCGCGGTTGAGATGCGCCTTCAGGCGGCGCATGGGCGTCACCGATTTCACGCCGGGAATAGCGAGCATCTCGGCGATGCCGTGCCCAGGGGCCGAAACGAAGAGGGCATTCGACAAGCGCGAAACCTGGCTGGTGACCTGCATGTTGCGTTTGGCAAGTGCGCCCGCCACCGCCGCCTGCTTGGCTTCGATTTGCCGGCGGTAATCGGCGGCCGCCGGGGACTGGGCATCCGCCAGCGCAAAGCGCGCCGCCACAGGCGGGTCCTCGAGGACCACCACATAGCGGCCGGGAACCAAAGGACGGAGGGCATGTTTCGCCGCCGCTGGAGCAGCGTGCTGGGCGGGAAGGGAACGCCGGTTCGCCGGCGCAGCCGCCGCCGCCAACGCCAGGAGAGCGACACACACCAATCTCAGGGAGCCAAGGGACATGCTGGAAGGACGGAGCCAGCCGGTTTCGGGTTTCGCTTGGTTAGGTTTCACTCCTACATTGTAGGATGCGGGGCACCCAAAAGGGATGGCTCAATAGAGTTAGCATAACTAACGTCGGGGGGCCCCTCGTCCGCGCCGGACCCTCGGGTCCGGCCTTTCCCCAACCGTACTGGAGCGCACAAACAGGATCGGGAGAAGCGGCATTCAGGTACGGGAATGCACCAGCGTGGCGTGGCGCAGGCGATCGAGCTGGCGGCGGGCGATCTCGGCCCACTGACCGCCGTGATCCAGCTTCAGATAGCTCTTCCAGTGATGCACGGCTTTCAGGTTGTCGCCCTGGCGCTCGCACAGGAGGGCCAGGTTGAAGTGGGCATCGGCGTAATGCGGATTCAGTTCCAGCGCCAGACGGTAGTGACGCTGAGCTTCCTCGAGCCGTCCCAGTTCGTCGTAGAGATTGCCGATATTGAACTGCGCCAGCGGGTAACCCGGATCGGCTTCGAGGGCTTCGCGGTAGTAAGTTTCGGCGTCGGCGAACTTGCGCTGGCGGTAATAGATGGTGCCCAGGTTGACCAGCGCGCCGGCCGCCGCCGGATTCAGCTCGAGCGCTTTCTGGTAAGCCTCGATGGCTTCCTCGGCCGTGGCCCCGCTCTCTTCCAGGTCCAACCCCCTCTGGAACCAGGCCTCCGCCTCGCGCAACCGGCCGGCGTCGGGTTTTCGGCCGGGAAACGGCGCCAGACCTCCCAGCGCGGCGGTCTCGAAGTCGAGCAGAATCTGGCCGCTGATGGCTTCCATCCTTTGCCCGGCGATGTGCACCGCAATCTTGCGCCCGTCGGAGACGATGCGCAATTCGGAAAGCGGCTGCTCGACGGCCAGTTTGCGGCGCAGCGACGCCAGCGCGCGGCCGATTTGCCTCGGCTGGATGCGGCTCTCACGCAGCTTGACGATGGTCTGGATGGCGACCAGATCGGAAAAGGAATACTTGTCGGATGGCGGAAGCAGCTCCTGGCGCTCCCAGCTTCGCAACTGGCGCTCGGAAAGGCCGAACTGGCGCAGCACATCGGCCCTCGAGTATTCCTCTTTCGGCGCCTTAGGCAGCACGCGACCATTCTACCAGGGAGTTTCCCGAAGGGGGCGCCTGATTCCAAAATGGCGGGAGGCGCCTACTGTTTCCCTTGCACTGCGGAAGGCTGAGGCGTGCTCTTCAAACTCAAGAGCCGACCAGCCGGTCGTAATCCGAGTGGGTGCCGATCCAGACCCAGGTCACCTGCTCGCCGGACAGCCTGCCCAGGGCGCGATAACGATCTCCGGCGCGGATGCTGAATCGGTCTTCGCTTCCCTGCAAACGCCGGAAGCGGAGCGATGGATGACGCGGATCCTGTCGCCATAGACGATAGTTCCTGACCCGAGACTTTGAGCTTCAGGTGGCAGCGCGTGGAACAGGGCCCAGAACCGCCGAGTGGCGACGGATTTCACTCCCGTGAGGGCCACTCACGAAGAAGGGCCTTGGCGGATTCACTTTCCGCTTCATCAAAAAGGAAATCGAGCTTGCCTGCGCAAGAGTCGGCATCCAACTGGATATCCCATCGCTTTTGCTCGCGGACGCGAAACCATTGGACGACGCGCCGGTACTCCTCCGGGGTTAGACCTTCGATAGCGGCCTCGATCTCCTCAGCTCGGTCCATGCCTGGAGTCTATCATCAACCTGCTCCGGGTGGCGCCGGCGGTTCCAGGGCCGGCCGGCCTATTTGCGCCCGTAGATTACGGTGACGCTGGTTTGCCCGCCGCTGGCTGCGGCGGTCACGTTCAGACTGCGGCCGGCTTCATCGCCGGCGGCAATCGTGCCCCCGTCGGCCGTGTTTGCGATCAGGCTGGTCTTCATGCCCATACCGTCGATCTTGCCCTGATAGAACTTCATCACGTCCTGGGCGGAATCGGGCGTCTTGAACGTGAAGGTGCCCCCCTCGCCCTGATCGCTCGAGCCGGTAAAGGCGACCTCGGGTTTGGCGCCGGGATACTCGGGGATCCAGGATGGTATCTTGCTCGAGTCGCCGCCGATATCCAGTCTCGCGCCGTGATCGCCCCGCACGTTCATGTGAAAGCGGCCGTGCTGGACGTCGTCGAAAGACATGGTCCATTCCTCGCCGGTGCGTTTGTCGCGCATGGTGATGGTGTTGTCGCGGTCGTTGACGCGCACAAGCTCGACATTCGGGTTGAACGCGGTAATCATCTTGCTGGCGGCCAGGCCGGGATTGCGCCGCCACAGATCCGAATCGAAACCGGCCTGGTGCAGCTTATGCACCGCGAACATGCCGACGCCGACCACGGCGACGCCACCCATCAGGAAGAGGCCGAGAATGATCACCAGAACCCAAACCAGGGGGCTGGTTTTGCGTGGTGCCGGCACGCCGGGCGGCGGCGGAGCCATCGGCGCAGCCTGGTAGGCAGGCGCCTGATAGGGGGGTGGCGCCTGAACCGGCGGAGGCGCTGGAACGGGCGGAGGCGCCGCCGCGGGCGGTTGCTGCCCGGCCGCGCTTACCGGTGTTCCACATTGCGTACAGAACGCGCCGCTGACCTTGGCGCCGCAGGTGGTGCAAAAAGCCATAAATACCTCCGATCGGTTTACTGTACGACAAAGCAGCGGGCGAGGCAATAGCGACGTTGGAGAGTGACGCGCCGCCCCTACAGCAGCGACAGCGGATCTACGTCGATCACCAACGCCGTGGCGGGCCACTTGCGCTCTATCGCGAAGATGCGCACTTTTTGCAGGAGGGCGTTGAGGGCGACGCGGCTGGCGGATTTGATGAGCAACTGGTAGCGGTATTCGGCCTTGAGGCGCGGGACGGGAGCTTCGGCGGGGCCCATCACACGCAGCTTTTCGGGCGGCGGGGTCAGCAGCATGCCGAGCTCCGCGCTCATGCGCAGGGCCAGCTCCTTTTTATCCGCGCGCACCAGCAGGTTGGCCATGGCGGTGAAGGGCGGGTAGCGCATGGCGCGGCGGAATTCGAGCTCCTTCTCATAGAACGCCCCGTAATTCTGCGCGGCGGCCATGCGTACGGCGTAGTGATCGGGATTGATGGTCTGGATCAGGACGATCCCGGGCAGGTTGCCGCGTCCGGCGCGGCCAGCCACTTGCGTGAGGAGCTGGAAGGTGCGCTCTGCGGCGCGGAAATCGGGCATGCCGAGACCGACATCGGCGGAGACCACGCCCACCAGGGTCACGTTGGGGATGTCGTGACCCTTGGCGATCATTTGCGTGCCGACCAGGATGTCGAAACTGCCTTCGCGGAAACCATCGAGGATGGTCTCGTACTGGCGCTTGCCGGTCACCGTATCGCGGTCCAGGCGGGCGATCCGCGCCGCGGGAAAGGCGCGGTGCAGCTCTTCCTCCACGCGCTCGGAACCCACGCCGAGGAAGTAGACGTGGTCGCTCGAGCACTTGGGGCAGACGCTGGGCACCTTCTCGGCGTAACCGCAATAGTGGCAGAGCAGGCGCCGGTCGCGCTTGTGAAAGGTGAGGGTGACGGAGCAGTTGACGCACTGGACGCGCTCGCCGCACGCGCGGCAGGCGACAAAGCTCGAAAAGCCGCGGCGGTTGAGGAGGACGATGGTCTGCTCGCCGTTCTCGAGGCGCTGGCCGATGGCCTCGATCAGTTTGCGCGAGAAAGTGGCCTGCTGGCGCGTCTCGAGAAACTCCTGGCGCATGTCGATCAGTTCCACCGCCGGCATGGGACGGTCCTCGATGCGGGCGGGAAGGGTCAGCAAAGTGTACTTGCCGCGCTCGGCATTGTAGCGGCTTTCGAGGCTGGGCGTGGCCGAGCCCAGCACCACGCAGGCGTGCGCCGCCTGGGCGCGCACCAGCGCTACATCGCGGCCGTTGTAGCGCGGCGTTTCCTCCTGCTTATAGCTGCCGTCGTGCTCTTCATCCACCACGATCAGGCCCAGGTTGCGGACCGGCGCGAACACGCCGGAGCGAGTGCCCACCACGACCGAAGCCGCGCCGGAGCGGATGCGGCGCCACTGCTCGGTGCGTTCGACATCGGTGAAGGCGCTGTGCAGAATGGCAACCCGGTCGCCGAAGCGCGAAAAGAACTGGCCGGCCATGGCGGGCGTGAGCGCGATTTCCGGCACCAGCAGCAGCGCGCCGCGTCCCTGGGCCACCACGGCCTGGATGGCATTGAGGTAGATTTCGGTCTTGCCGGAGCCGGTGACGCCGTAGAGAAGAAAGGCGCGAAACTCGCGCGCTTGAACCGCCGAGAGAATGGCATCGTAGGCCGCCTGCTGCGCCGGGTTGAGCGTGTGCGGCGCGCGCACAAGGCCCGCCGTCACGCCGGGGGTTTCGGCGGTGAGCGCGACCACGCCTTTGCGCGCCAGCGAGCGCGCGGCTGCGCTCGAGTGGGCCAGCATGCTTTCCAGATCCTTGAGATTGTGCGAGCCGGGATGCAGCTCCAGGAAGGCCTTCAACTCGCGCTCGGGCTTGTTCAGCTTTGCGTCGGCCGGGCTTTCGGCCAGCTCCACGCGCAGGCGTGTGGCGGGCGCGCGCCAAGGGTCGCGCTCGGTCTGCACGTCTTCGACGGCGATGAGACCCTTGCGATCGAGCGAACGGATGGCTTTGTCGGCGAGCGGCAGGATGCGCGACAGGTAGGCGGCCGAAAGCGGGCGCTTCTCGAGCATGGCGAGAATGCGCGCCACCGGATCGTCGGGCGCGGCATCGAGAAGCAACTGGCGCGCCGCGTCGCGGCCGGCATCGGTCAGCGACCAGACTTTGCCTCGGCGGATTTCCGACCCGAGCGGCAGCATGCCGCGCAACACGTCGCCTAGCGGCGCGCAGTAGTAACCGGCGATCCAGCGGCCCAGGCTGAGCAGGTCCGTGTCGAGCACCGGCTCGGAATCGATCAGGCGCAGGGCTTCGCGGGTGGCCATGTTCGGCCGTTCGTCATGGCAGCGCAGGATCACGCCGGTGAGTTTGCGCGGGCCGAAGGGAACCACGATCCGGCTGCCAGGACGCACGCGGTGGCGGAGGGTCTCCGGCAGCGAATAGGTGAATGGCTGATCGAGCGGCGCCGGTACGCTGACGTCCACGTACTGGAAGTTTCCCTCGGGCATGGAAACTTCAGCATAGCGAACGGTCGTCTTCAGCGTACGCGATCCTGGAAAGAACACCGGCGGCGGAGACCGCCGGCGCTACGGCTACGTTGGTAACACCGGCGGTCGTTGCCGCCGGTTCCTTGCGAGTCAGGTTCGGACCTCGCATCGGGCACGGTCGTTGCGGTAGCCAGGTCCGTGGGAAACCACGTCCAGGTTGGAAGGACGGCTGCTGCGGCCTCCGGCTGCCACGCGGAGCGAGTAGATCCCATCCGGCAGATTTGCGGGAATCGCGACATCCACCCGGTAGACGCCCGCGTGACCCGGCGCGAGGCCGGCAAAACTCGGCTCAAGACCGATAGACCCGAGCCAGACTTCCGCCGGTAAGACCAGCGGATGAGAAACGAGGGGTTCGGCATTTGCCGATTCGACGCCGCCTTGCACCTCGCCCAGGCCGGTCAGGTAAAGCGAGAGGGAGTCTCCCGGCCGGGCCGGATTCGCGCCGCAAAAGACGCCATGCTGCGTCACAATCTCCAGCAGGGAGGGTGCTGCCGGCGAAACCTGGATAGCCGTTGAGGCGAACCCGCTCGGCGTGGAGACTTCCAGCGTGACCTGACCGGAGAGCCGGTAAGGGATCTGGGCCTCGATGAGCGTGGGGGACACGGAGAGCAGTGGTACGGGCTGGCCGGCTGCCTTCAGCGAGACGCCCCCCAGCGCGGCGGGAAGCGGATCACCGGGGCTTGTCGCGTTGGCCGAGGCCAGATTCTGTCCAGAGATAGCGACCAGAGAGCCGGGTGCGATCAGCGACGTGTAATCGCCCTTGCTGAGCACGCTGTGGATGGCCATGCGGGGCGCCGCGCCAAGAGTCGCCTGCTCGATCCGGCGGCCGTCGACCCCAATCGCGGTTATGGTGAGAGCGGGACCATTCACATCCACGCGCAGGTAGTTGAAAACCTCCACCGAGATAGCGCAAAGCGGGGAAGGTCCAACCGATTCCAGGTTGCCCCCGCCGCCGCCCGTGACCACATAGGTCGTGGATGGGGAAGAGGGTCCTGCGAGCTGGCCGCCGGCAAGAGGGTGGGTACGTTCGTAGCCGTGTTCATGCCCGGCCAGAAGCAGTTGAACGCCGTGCTTCTCCGCAATGGGGTTAATGAGTTGTTGCACGGCCACGCAGGTAGGGTCGTTCAGGTGGTAGCCAGTCGGGTAGGGTGTATGGTGCAGAAACACGATGCGCCAATAACGGTCGGTAGCCGCAAGATCGGCATCCAGCCAGGCGAGCATGGCCGGGGCCCTGGATGTCGTGATGAGGTTCGAATCCACCGAGACAAAGTGGGCGATGCCCCAATCGAAAGAGTAATACCGGCCCAGATCCGGCGCGGGAACGCCGCTCTCCGGCGCGACAAGCCCGGTCACGTACGCCGCCGCGGAATCGGTATTGTAATCGTGATTACCGGGGGTCGGAAAGAACGGCAGCCGCGCCATCAGAGGAGCGTTGACCCCGAAATACTCGTCCTCGAACTCCTCGAACGTGCCATCCGTGTATGCCAGGTCTCCGGTATGGACCACCATCGAGATCTCCGGCTCGGCGGACATCAATTGGACCAGAGACAGTTGCTCGGGAGAAAGGTTTCCGCTATCGCCGAAGGCCAGGAATGAAAACTTGTCCCCCGGTGCCGCGCTACTTTGGGGCTGACCCGGAACCGGATCTCGCGGAGCCGTGCGAAACCGGAACTGGCTGGCATCCGAAGCGAGATTCCGACCGCCAACGGCCACGCTGTAGCTGTGCTCCGTTCCAGGCTGCAACCCGGTAATATCCGCCTGGTATTGGTAAAACACGGACGGCAGTTGGGTATCGGAAGGCTGAAAGGCCCGCATGGTGGCCGGCACGGCGAACGATCTGCCGTTACGGGCGGTCACCGTGACGGTTCCGGAACCGGCTTCCTGAGTGGTCCAGAGCACAGACGCGCGGTCAGGCCGCACGTTCTGTAGATATGGCTGGCGTACCAGAGCCGCCGCGCGGGCTGGACGGGTAAGGCAGAGAGCCGCGGAACCAAGCTGAAGAACGGTTCGCCTGGTGAGCGCCTTTCGATGCTTCATTACTGACTATTGTCGGATTGAAATTGTGATAAATCGCACCAAAAGATGAGGGTAATTGCTGGAACTAAAGGGTGTGGGCGTGAACGGGTACGCAGGATGGGCCGTCGAAATCGGCGGCGGATGGTGGCTAATCGAGCCGCTGCCGGGGCCGAAGGGCATAAAAGACAATGGGCGCGCCGCTGCTGGCGGAATAGTTCGCGTCGCCCGAATAGCTGGCGGTCACGGTGTGCGCTCCGGGAGTGAGAGCAGCGGCTTCGAAACGGGCTTGGCCACTGCCGTTCAGCGGCGCCGCGCTGCCTGGGCCGAGGTCTACAGTAAAGTTGACGGTACCGGTGGGCACGGCAGTTCCCGAATTGCCGATGACCGACACAGTGAAGAATACGGCCCCAGTGCGGCCAGTCGAAGAGGGGTCGGCTGTAAGGCGCATCGGCGAAGTGCCTCCGCCTGAAAAGGGGCCAACCAGACTGGTGACCGTGCCTGCCAAGGGCGCTCCGACATTCACCGTCTGGAGCCTGGATGAAGAAAGCCCATTAGCGGCGTCACCGCTGTAGACGGCTTGCAGGCTGCCGCTGCCCGCCGGCAGGTTGCTGACGGTCACACTTGCCGCACCGCTGCCGTTCAGCGAGCCCGTACCGAGAAGAATGCCGCTGCACAGGAATGAAACAGTGCCTGCCGGAGCGGTGCCACCCGCGACCTGGGCCGTAAGCGTGACAGGCGAGCCGCTCCGCAACGGTCCTGTTATGACGCCCAGCGTGGTGGAGGTCGGCGCCTTGCTATTGAAAACAGAATCCAGGTATGCAATGCGCAGATTCAACCAGTTTATGAGGTACTGAACTTCGCCGGCATAGCTGCCTGCCGCCTCGGTGTTCGGCCAAACTTCGATGCCCTGCATCGGCCAACATCCGAAGTTGTTCACCTGGGACTGTTCGAGACTCTCGGCCTCCTGTTGAATGGACGCCAGCCATGCGGCGAAGACTCCGTTCTTTTGGAGCGTGTTCCATTGCGTAGCGATGTCTGCCCGGAAGCCGGGGTCATTGAACCACTGCCGATACCAGATTGCCTGGGTCGACATCCACGGGACGGTCGGATTCACAATCGTTGCGTAATTGGTGTTGCCCGAGCTGATATCGAAGTCCCAGACGGGTCCCATGTAAATCAGTGGATTGTTCTCGTCCTTATACAAATAGACGCTGCTATAGAAATCGCCGCCATCCACGTTGCCCATGACCTCGTTGACAATGTAATAATTGATGGCTGAAGCCTCGTCGAAATAGGCGCGCCATCCCTGGGTGGGATCGGTGAAACTGGTCGAGAACAGCGCCGTCTCCGCCGCATCGACATAGCTGGTGATATAAGAAGTCTGCTCGGGGACCTCCGGGTCCGGCGAAAAATCCGGATCGATCAGGCCAATCGGCAGGTTTTGAGGCGTAAAGAAGACATAGGCCTCGTCCTGATGCTGGTCAATCTCCATCAGATAGCCTCCGGTCACCTGATTCGGTGCAGTATCGGTTTCCGACAATTCGGTGATATTAACCCGGTGGCTGTCGACCTTCACCTCTTCAATGAGCTGGTAACTGCCTTGGTATGCGCCATTCAGGTACAGCTCGACGAAAAGCGAATGGGCCGCCCACGGCATTAAGGCGCCGGTGCCGCTGGGACTCGGCGAATCCGCCGGCGAGTTCAGATATCCGTTCCCGATGGGGATGGCGTTGGCCAACGCTGAAGCCGACCAATCGCGTAAAAGCGTTTTGTCGTCATAATTGGCCAGCAGTATGTAGCTCTTGCTCTTATCGCAGGTAGGTTTGGCCTTGCCGTTGGTAACATAAGGGCATTCGAGCCCCATCGTGTTGAGCAAGTCCAGGCTGGTGTGCAGTTTGACGTGGTACGGCAGCTTCGGCATCTGTGCGGTGGTGGTGCCATGCACATGAAAGGTTGCCGTGTTGTCGCTATCGCTCGAATTGGGCAGATACGAAGTCTGGCCGGCGGCCGAAGTGATCGTGATAGTTCCGGGAACGTCGACTGTCTTGCTCACGATAGCGACGCCATTTGTATTGATGTTCACAATCGGCAGGTTGATCGCCGAAGCCGCCGGGGCGAAGGAAGGATTGTAGATGGACACAATCAGCGGGAGTTGCAAGGCCGCCTGGCCATAGGGGCCTGAGCCAAGAACCGTTACGGTAGCCGTCCAACTCGTGGCCATCGAAGGACCCGTGGACGGAAAGCCTTCCTGCCCGGCGGACATAGAGGCACCGAGCGTCAACGTACCCGAACTGCCGGTCGTCAGCGTCAGGGGAGAGACGCTGATGCCCGATGGCAGACCCGTCAGCGTGACATTGATCGGTCCGGCATTCGGGCTGCCGCTCGCCGTGATGGTTACCGGAACACCCTGCTGGCCTGGATAGATAGTGACGGGGGATGGCGCAGCCGTGAGCGTGAACGCCTGGCCATGGCAGACCGAGATCAGCGATAACACAACTATCCCGCGTAGCGCGTACGCTCCAGCCTTCCCGCCACAGGAACTCTTCATTATTCACCCCGGCGGCTCGGCCACTCGCGCGAGCACACCGCTGGCTCCATTCGGAACCGCGCCTGCATCCGGCAACCGGTCGCGCCTCAGCCCTGGAACTGGGACAGCTTGCTTTGCTGGTCCGACGTGAGTATCTGGAAGAAAGCCGCGTTGGCAAGCGCACCATTCGAGATATGCTGGCTCGTTAAGTTGCCGAGTATCCTCGATGTCCGGGAAATGGCGTTAGCGTCGTTATTCCTGACGGCGTCGGAAAGCGCTTGGTGCGCTGCTTGATGGCTGGCGTGAGCCGCGACACGCGCACTGGCGGCACTCGCAAAAATGGTTGCGGCTTGCTCCTGCTGCGCGGGAGTGAGCGACAACAGAGCGGTAAGACTGTTCAGGTACTTCGCCTGCTTGGCCGCGCTCTTGGGGACCTTGTAAGCGGCCTTCAATCCGCTGTGTTTGGTCAGTGTTTTGCGTGACACGCGCGGTGCGGCGTTATCACCCGGCGTTGCGGTTCCCTCGCCTTGACCGAATGCGCGGCCGGCGACTAGCGCGCCGAGTCCGGGAAGGGCCAGTAATAGTCTTCGTCTCATGAGTCTCCCTCCTTTAGAGCGTAAGGTTCATCACACCAGTGGGCTGCCCGATCTAGCGGCTAACGAAAGTCAGGGGCACGTGCCGTAATTCCAACGGCTGTTCTCTTGTCTAATTCACGGTTCCGTTACGAAAAGTTCCGCTAAGTTTGCAAAACACAATTCGGTTACGCAAAGTTGCGCCAACTTTCGAAAAGGCGTGACAAAAAGTACATAATAGCCCGGGGTCCGGTCGGCGCTACTTAGGTGGCGGCGCGGCGCCGGTCAGGTCGGTCGTCAGATACTGGAGCTTGTCGAACCAGATCAGAATCGCGACCCTGGGGTGACTGAGCAGTATTGAAGATTGCGGATCGTCGTACGGCAGCACGGTCAAACCATGGTTGTGGTAGATGTACCGCATGGCACCTTCGCAACCGCCCCGAGAATAGCCGCCAGGAAGTCCCCTGTACACCGCGCCATTGATGGCCGGGTGAGTTTGCGCGAATTCCACAACCGAGGTGAGCCAGCGCCCGGCAGTGTCGTCCTGGTTCAGCGTGTCGGTGCGCTGCGTGTCGAAAGCCTGAGCATCCAGCCACGCGAAGGCCAGCAGGAAGATCGCGGCGGGGATCCACTTTCCGGTCGGAGCGATGCCGCTAAATGCGATCGCCAGCCAGATGAACGGGACATAGCAGTAGGCGCTGAACAGCCTCCCGGGAAGGAACATCAGCGGAACGAAGAACAGCACCATCACCGCCAGGCCGAACCAGGCGCGGCGGTTCCTGGCTGCCAACGCGCCCAGCGGAAGCAATAGAAACAAATACGGCCAGAGAAAGATCTTGGCCGAATAGAACGCGAACGTCTGCGCCACGGCCGGCGCGGTGAAGCGAAAGGTGTAGTCATTGTCGTGGTTGGGATTGAGCAGAATGCCCTGTAGCCCGAAAGAGAGCGATGCCAGGAAGAACGGGATCAGCGGCTTCCAATTGCGCTTGCCAAACCATGTCTCATAGGCGGCCAGGACGAGCGGAAGCATCACAGCCAGTTCCTTGGATTTATAAGCCAGCCAGAACGCGGCGAAGCTGAACACCCAACGCCCGCGAGCGTAAAGCAGCAGGCTTAGTATGCAGAAAGTAGCGCACAGAAGATCGAAGACATACATGGGCTTCCAGAGCACGTCGAACAGCGCCATGTGAAACGCGAACAACGCCGCCCCGCCGGCCGCCGCGAGCGGAAGCGCGCCGAGCCTTCTGGCCAGCAGCCAGATTAGCCAAACGTTCAGCAGATGCAAGGCCTGGATGACGGCAACGTATTTCCAGAAGTCCAAACCGAAATGCAGTGCGCCCTCGCGGAAGAAGAAATGCCCGGTCGGGCGGAAGTTGTTGGCTTGAAAGCGCGGGCTCAAAGCCGCCTCGAAGTAGGTCAGCTTCGGGGTCCTGTCGGTCCAACCGATGCTCTCGAGCTCGTCACTTTGAAAGTTGCCGCGGTACGCGTCCAGGTTCACGACCACCAGCAAAACGGCGAGCAGCGCGAAGGAGAGAAAGCCGCCCACCTTGCGCCCCATGCCCCCCGGCTGGAAGGCGGGGCGATCCGCGAGGTTCTTCAGCAGAGATAGCAAAACTAATGCTACCGCAGCGACCGCGCGTGCTGCGATATGCGGCGCAGGCGGGCGTCAGCAAGCTAAGCATGCCACATCGGGCGTATGGGATAATCGGGTGAGTTCCCCACGCTTCATGGACCGCGAATTCATCCGCAATTTCTCTATCATTGCGCACATCGACCACGGCAAGTCCACGCTGGCGGACCGGCTGCTGGAGGTCACCGGCGCGCTTTCCGCGCGCGAAATGATGGAACAGGTGCTCGACACGATGGACCTGGAGCGCGAGCGCGGCATCACCATCAAGGCCCACGCAGTCCGCTTGAACTACCGCGCCGACGATGGCAACCAGTATCAACTCAACCTGATCGATACGCCGGGCCACGTGGATTTCTCTTACGAGGTTTCGCGCAGCCTGCAAGCCTGCGAGGGCGCGCTGCTGGTGGTGGACGCCTCGCAAGGGGTGGAGGCGCAGACGCTGGCCAACACCTACCTGGCGCTGCATCACAACCTGGAGATCATTCCGGTGATCAACAAGATCGATCTGCCGGCCGCCGAGCCGGAGCGGATTCGCGAGCAGATCGAAACCGTGATCGGCCTGGACGCTTCGGGCGCCGTGTTGTGCAGCGCCAAGCAGGGCACCGGCGTGCACGACATCCTCGAGCACATCGTGCACCTGGTCCCGCCACCCAAAGGGTCCTCGGAGGCGCCGCTGCGGGCGCTGATCTTCGATTCCTGGTTCGATTCCTATCGTGGCGTGATCATCCTGGTGCGCGTGTTCGACGGCGTGGTTCGCAAGGGCCAGAAAATCCGCCTCTGGTCCAATCAGCAGGCCTATGAAGTAGAGGCGGTCGGGTACCAGTCGCCGAAGGCCACGCCGTGCGACGAATTGAGCGCCGGCGAAGTGGGTTTTCTGTCCGCCAACATTAAGACCGTCTCGGATGCCAAGATCGGCGACACCATTCTCGACGACGAGTTTCCGGCCGACGAACCGCTCCCCGGTTTCGAAGAGATCAAGCCGATGGTCTTCGCCGGCCTCTATCCTGTGGAATCGCACGAGCACGGCCTGCTCCGGGACGCGCTTGAGAAACTGCGGTTGAACGACAGCGCCTTCAGCTTCGAGCCGGAGAACTCGGTGGCCCTCGGCTTCGGATTCCGCTGCGGCTTCCTCGGCCTGCTGCACCTGGAGATCGTGCAGGAGCGCCTGGAGCGCGAATTCGATATCGACCTGATCACCACGGCCCCCGGCGTCCGCTATCGCATCACCACCACGACGAACGAAGTGATCGAGGTCGACAACCCCACCAAGTTCCCGGATCCCTCGGGCATCAAACAGGTGGAAGAGCCGATCATCCTGGCCACCGTGATCACGCGCGAAGAGTACCTGGGCGGCATCCTCAAATTGCTCGAGGAGAAGCGCGGCGAGCAGAAGAAGTTCGAGTACATCGGCGGCAGCCGCGTGATGCTGACCTACGAGCTGCCGCTCAACGAAATCGTGCTGGACTTTTACGACCGCCTGAAATCGGCGTCGCGCGGCTATGCTTCGCTCGATTACCACCTGGCGGGCTATCGCGTTTCGTCGCTGGTAAAGCTGGACGTGCTGGTGGCGGGCGAGCCGGTGGACGCGCTGTGCATCATCGTCCACAAGGAATTCGCCTTCGAGCGCGGCAAGGATCTGATCTCGCGCCTGCGCCGGCTGATCCCGCGCCAGATGTTCGAGGTGGCGCTGCAGGCCGCCATCGGCAATAAGATCGTAGCTCGCGAGAACATCTCGGCCCTGCGCAAGAACGTGCTCGCCAAGTGCTATGGCGGCGACATTACGCGCAAGCGCAAGCTGCTCGAAAAGCAAAAGGAAGGCAAGAAGCGCATGAAACGCGTGGGCCGCGTCGAGATCCCCCAGGAAGCCTTCCTGGCCGTGCTCAAAGTGGGAAACACCGAGGAAACGGGGTAATCGTGGCGCAGGCTGTCAAGCCCAATGCCGCATACTTTTCCCCCTACCGAGCGGCCGTCGAGTTGTGGGGCGGACGCCCTCGTCCGCGCGCGACCCCCTGGTCGCGCATCACTCCGGGCAAGTGCGTAAGTTTCAAACGAAGAGCGGGTCCAGGGGGACCCGCGCAGACCAGGGGGTCTGCCCCACAAGATCCGCTGCATCCGAGGTTGGGAAAAGTGTGCGGCATTAGGCTGTCAAGCCTGCCGTGTCGAGTCATCGCGGCATTTCTTTGAAACGCTGCAATTGCCCGGAAACGTCGCCACGAACGGCGATTGCCCGCGCCGCATTGGGCCTCTTGTATTCTGGAAGTTCGGCGTGGGCGACCCCATCCACATTATCGGCGGCGGCCTGGCGGGTTGCGAGGCAGCCTGGCAGATCGCGCGCCGCGGACTTGCGTGCGTGCTGCACGAGATGCGGCCGGTGCGGCTCACACCGGCGCACCAGACGGACCGGCTGGCGGAGCTGGTGTGCAGCAACTCGCTCAAATCGGAGACGGAATCCACCGCGCCGTGGCTGCTCAAGGAGGAACTGCGGCGGCTCGGCTCCCTGCTGCTCGAAGCGGCGGCCCGGGCGCGCGTTCCCGGCGGGCAGGCGCTCACCGTGGACCGGGAAGCGTTCTCGAACGAGGTGACGGCGGCCATCGCGGCCGAGCCGCTGATCGAGGTGCGGCGCGAGGAAGTGACCGCGATTCCGCCGGAGCCAGTCGTCATCGTCGCCACCGGCCCGCTGACCAGCGACGCGCTGGCCAAAGACATCGCGCGCCTGACCGGCTCCGAACGGCTGTTCTTTTACGACGCCATCAGCCCGATTGTCGACGCCGATTCGGTGGACACGCACGTGGCTTTTTGGGCTTCGCGCTACGGCAAATCGGTGGATGGAACCGGCGACTATCTGAACTGCCCGCTGGACCGCGATCAATACGAGCGGTTCGTCGACGCGCTGCTCGAGGCGCAGCCGGTTACCGCGCACATCGAAGCGGACCGGACGCCGTTTTTCGAAGCCTGTTTGCCGATCGAAGAACTGGCGCGGCGCGGGCGGGATACGTTGCGCTTCGGTCCAATGAAGCCGGTGGGGCTGAGCGATCCGCGCATTGGCCGACGGCCGTACGCCGCAGTGCAGTTGCGGCAGGAAAACCTGCGCGCGCGGAGTTTCAACCTGGTGGGCTTCCAGAACCACATGAAGTTCGGCGACCAGGCGCGGGTGCTGCGAATGATCCCGGGTCTCGAAACGGCCGAGTTCCTGCGGTTCGGACAGATCCACCGCAACACCTATATCAACGCGCCGGCGCTGCTATCGGACACTCTCCAGTTGCGCGAAACGCCGCGCGTTTTTTTTGCCGGGCAGATTTCCGGCGTGGAAGGTTACGTGGAAGCGATCGCGACCGGCCTGATGGCGGGAATCCACGCGGCCGCGCTGGCCGCCGGCGCGTCGCCGCGCGCGTTGCCGCGCGAAACCGCGATGGGCTCGCTGTGCCATTACATCGCGGGCGCCGATCCCGCCGATTACCAGCCGGCCAACATCACCTTCGATCTGTTGCCCGCGCTCGATGAGGCCGGGCGTTTGCGGCTCAAGCACGACAAGAAGGCGCGGCACGCCGAGGTGTGCCGCCACGCGCTCGAAGCGTTGGAAGAGTATCGTCACGCATATGTCTGAACCCCGCGCCTGCCGCTTCCCCCATGTATAAGAACCAGTCCATCACAGTCATCATTCCCTGCCTCAACGAGGAGCAGGGCATTGAGCAGATCCTGCGAGCGATGCCGGGCTTCGTCGACGAAGTCATCGTGGTGGATAACGCCTCCACGGACCGCACCTCGGAGGTCGCCGCGAGGCTGGGCGCCAAGGTCATTCGCGAGGACGTGCGCGGCTATGGCCGCAGTTACAAGCGCGGCTTCCGCGAGGCCATCGGCGACCTGATCGTGACCCTGGATGGCGATCACAGTTACCCGGTGGATGCGCTCTCCTATCTGATCGAAGCGTTCCTCCACTTCGACGTCGATTTCCTGAATGCTTCGCGCTTCCCGGTACGCGACGCGCGCTCGATGAGCTTCATCAACCTGCTCGGGAACCTGGTGCTGTCGCTGGCGATGTCGATTCTGTTCTTTCGCTGGGTGCGCGATTCGCAGTCCGGCATGTGGGTGTTCCGGCGGGCGATCCTGGAGCATATGAAGCTCGAATCCGACGGCATGTCCTTCTCGGAGGAAATCAAGATCGAGGCGCTGCGCGATTCGCGGATACGGTTCGGCGAGATCTCCATTATGTATACGTCGCGGCTGGGCGAAACCAAGCTCCACCTCTGGCGCGACGGTTTCGCGAACCTGGGGTTTCTGGTCAAGAAGCGGTTCTGGCGATGAGCATCGCGGCCGTGGTACCGGTGTGGAACGGGCGCGAGTTGTTGGGCCGCCTGCTCGACAGCCTGGAGGCGCAGACTGCGCCGGTGGACGAGGTGCTGGTGGTGGATAACGGCTCGACCGACGGCGCGCCGGAACTGGCCGCGCGCCGCGGCGCCCGCGTGATTCCGATGGGACGCAACGCCGGCTTCGCGGCGGCCGTGAATCGCGGCATCCAAGCGGCCCACTCGCACTGGATCGCCGTGCTCAACAGCGACGTCGAATTGGCCCCGGACTACCTGGCGCAACTGGCGGGTTCCGGCGGCTGGTTCGCCACCGGCAAGATTCTTTCCGCCCGCGATCCCGCGCGCATCGACGGCACCTTCGATCTGGTCTCTCGCGGCGGCGCGGCCTGGCGGGCCGGCAGCGGACGGCTGGACGCACCCGAGTTCTCGCACGCGCAACCGATTTGGATGGCCCCCTGGACGGCCGCGCTGTTCCGCGCCGCGCTGTTCGAACGCGTGGGCCTGCTCGACGAGCTTTTCGAATCGTATCTCGAGGATGTGGATTTCGGCATGCGCTGCGCCGAGCACTCGCTGGCGGGCGAGTACGTCCCCGCCGCCATCGCCTGGCACCAGGGCAGCGCCGCGCTTGGCCGCTGGCACCCGGAAACGGTGCGGCGGATCGCTCGCAACCAGGTGTTTCTGCTGGCCCGCCATTATCCCCGGCGCTTATTATGGAAGTGGGCCTGGCCGATTCTGGTTGGCCAACTGCTGTGGGGCGGGGTGGCGCTGCGCCACGGCGCGGGGTCCGCGTGGCTGCAAGGAAAGTGGCAGGGCCTGCGCCGATTTTCCGCCGTCCGCCGCGATGCGCCGCCTTACGGCCTCAAGGTTCTCGAGCCGCTGCTGGCGACCCACGAACGCGCCTTGCGCGCCGCGCAGTCCGGCAACGGGCGCGATCTCTATTGGCGGATGTACTTTCTCCTCACACGGGGTGGGGCAAAGTGACACATGCCGGAAATCGGAATCGTTATCGTTACCTACAATTCGCAAGCTGAGATCGGCCCGTGCCTGGATGCCGCTTTGGCCACCGGCGCCGATGTGGTAGTTATCGACAACGGCTCGCGGGACGGGACCCTCGCCGAAGTCGCGCGGCGCCGGGTTCGGGTGGTCGCCAATTCCGACAACCGCGGATTCGCGGCCGCTGTAAACCAAGGGTTTAGGGCGCTTGATTCGCCATATGTTCTACTCTTGAACCCGGACGCCGTGATTCTGGGCGGCCTGGAGGCGATGCGCCAGGCTTGCGACCTGACGGGCGCGGCCGGCGCCGGCGGTTGCCTGATCGACGATCGGAACTCGCCGCAGACCGGTTTCATGGTGCGGTCCTTCCCGACTCCGGCGGCCCTGATTTTGGAAGTTCTCGTGCTAAATCGAATCTGGCCGAACAATCCTGTCAATCGCCGCTATCGGGCCATGGCGGTGGAATATTCCGCGCGGACACCCGTGGAACAGCCGGCCGGCGCGTTTCTGATGTTGCGCCGGGAGGTATGGCAGGAACTGGGCGGCTTCGACGAAGGCTACTATCCGCTGTGGTTCGAGGATGTGGATTTCTGCCGGCGGGCGGCCGCCCACAACTATGTGCTGTATTATACGCCGGAGGCGGTTGCGCGGCACGCGGGAGGGCACTCGATCGCCAGCATCGGCGTGCAGGCCCGGTGCTTTTATTGGTATCGTAGTTTACTGAGGTATTCAGCCAGGCACTATCGACCGTTCGCATTCCGGATGGTGTGCCTGTCGGTGGTAGCAGGCTCGATTCTCCGTGGCGCCTTGGGCGTGTTGTTGCAGAGGAGTTGGAGGCCGCTCGGGACATACGGGAACGTGGTTCGGCTTGCCTGCCACTGCCTGTTTTTCGGCTGGGAGGACGCGGCCGTGATGTCCGGTTCCAGGTTTTAGGCCCAGGTTCACGTGGATGTACCGCTTTTTCGAGTGCTAGTGCATGGGGCATAACGACTTCGTCTCTGTCACGATAGTGACCTACAACAGCGGCCGTTTCATCAAGCGCTGCCTCGAGTCCGTGCTGTCGCAACGGTACCGCCTCAAGGAAGTCATCGTCATCGACAACGCTTCCACCGATGGCACCATCGACATCCTGGAACAATTCGAGGACCGCTGCCGGATCCACTATAACGAGGAGAACGCCGGTTTCGCGGCGGCGCAGAACCAGGCCATCCGGATGGCCGGCGGCGATTGGGTGCTGACGCTCAACCCGGACGTGCTGCTGCTGCCGAACTTCATCCAGGCCCTGCTCGATGCCGGCCAGTTCGATTCCAAGATCGGCGCCGTGTGCGGCAAGCTGCTGACCATGACGGCGCATTTCGAGATTCCCGAGCAGCCCGTGGTGGATTCGACCGGCATCTACTTCAACCCGATGCTGCGCCATCTGGACCGCGGCAGCCAGGAAGTGGACAACGGGCACTATCTGCAATACGAGTACGTCTTCGGCGCCACCGCCGCGGCCGCGCTTTATCGCCGCGCCATGATCGAGGACATTTCGCTCGACGGCGAGTTTTTCGACTCCGATTTCTTCGTCTACCGCGAGGACGCCGACGTGGCATGGCGCGCCCAGTTGATGGGCTGGAAATGCCTGTACGTGCCATACGCGCGCGGCTACCACGTGCGCAAGGTGCTGCCCGGCAACCGCCGCGCCCTGCCGGCCGCTATCAACATGCACTCGGTGAAGAACCGCTTCCTGATGCGCCTGAAGAATATTTCCGGCGACCTGTATTGGCGCAACTGGTTCTCAATTACCGGCCGCGACATCCTGGTGGTGATGTGCTGTCTGCTGTGGGAGCATACCTCGCTTAAGGCGTTCTGGATCCTGCTGCGGAACTGGAGCCGCTTCCGGGCCAAGCGCGAGTTGATCCAACGCGCGCGCCGCGTGGACGACGAGTACATGGCGAGCTGGTTCCAGTACAGGCCGGTGAGCAAGCGCGCGCCCAAGAAGCTGGCTCGCATGCTGATGCGATCCGAGACCGCTAAGACCTAGGTGGCCGTGGCGCAGGCTGTCAAGCCCAATGCCATTTAGTTTTCCGGGAACCTGAGAACGGCGGTGGTGGGGCGGGCCCCCGGGTCCGCGCGGG
>JBAVIH010000187.1:0-5722 GCA_049686695.1 Bryobacteraceae bacterium
TCTGGAGTTGGGCAGATTCTGCCCAACTCCCAACCTGAGGATCGCGCATAGCCCGGCAAAAACCGCGGGCGGCGCACGGGCAACTCGCTGATGCCGCTGGCGCAGGCCTTCGACGAAAGCTTGTGACCGCCAAAGTGGGATAGACGCTTTCGTCTGTCAACGTTCCCGGTATATCAGCGCGGCTGACAGACGACAAACGGCGATCGTCTGTCCAACTCAGTCACTCGCCGCGCAGCAGTTTGCGCAAGGCCTCGGGCGAAATCTCTCTGGCCGGCGCGAACTTCGGCGATTGGGCGTACTGCTCCAGGCTTAGAAGCAACTGCGCCGCTTCCGGCGCCTCGGGCATCGCCGGCAGATCGATGGCGCAAACCAGCAACCGGCCGGCGCCCACCTTCAGCTCGAAGATGGTGCCGAGGCGGTGGTTGCGCTCGACATTGTCGATGGGTTGCACGATCGGCCGGTAGCCAGCCAGGGAATCCAGAATGACGGCCTGCGAGTGGTGTGCCAGGCTCTGCCACTGCCACTCGGAGTAGAAGCGGGTCGGAAACGCAGCCAAGGCCGGATGGCGGTCCTGAATCAGCAATCCCAGGGTGCCGGGCGGGTTGCCCTTTTTGAACATCGGGTAGCACCAGAAATCGGGCGTGAAGTAGCCGGGCAGGCTGTTCGAGGCCTCCTGGGCCTTGGGCAGGAGAAGAACGCGCTCGCCGCGCGCGAGGTGCGCCAGGGCATCGTCAACTGTGCGCGCCACGCTGACGCCAGGCAGAGGCTTCGATGGTTCGGCCGGGTACACCCAGAGCGGCCACTCGAGCGCGTGCCCGCCGATACTGACCGAAAGCGCCAACCGCGCCGGAGCCTCGACCGTCCTCAGCGCGACGTTAATCCACCCCAGCGTGGTCACGCTGCCGGCTGGCATGGCGAGCTGGCCGACGGTGCCCGACCCCAGCACACGCGATCCTTCCTTCATCTGCCATTCGACCGGGCTGCTGAGCGCGGCCTCGCTGTAGTTCGCTACCCGGATTTCGGCGCTGAATCCCTCGCGGTCGGTCCAGGTGTGCTTGGCAAACAGGGCCAGCGGAACCACCGGCGAGCAAAAGGCGCGCCATTCCTCGGGTGTGACGATCCCCTTGGAATCCATGAAGGCATCCAGCATGCCCACCAGCGCCGTCCCCTGCCCGGGATAATCCTGCAAATCCAGCAGGTGGAAGCCGTCCATGTCGGGAGTGCGCAGCGCGGCTTCGATTTCCTCGCGGTAGGCCAGCGCGGAGAGCATCCCGCTCGCCCGGCGGAAATCCTCGGCCTGGTCGAGCAAGCCGGCCTTCTTGAGCCGCTCCTCGAAGACGGCGAAGTTGTCCGCGCGCAGCGCGCCGGTGTACTTGGCGGCCTCGCGAAAGTTCGGGAACACCTGGTACTGGCCGACTTCGTGGTTGATGAACGGCAGGCGCTTGCCCGCGAGCGCGATCGTGTACGTCTTCGAAGTTCCCGGCGCGCCTTCCTGGATGTAGCCCACCTCGCCATCCTTCTTATCCTGGTGAGCGTAGGAGCCGCGCGCCTTGCCGTCCAGCCCTGGCTTCCCGTAGGCACTGACGCGGTAATCGTCGCCGGCGAACTCGTGCGGATTCCAGGCTTCCGAATTGGAGCCCTGGTCGTACAGGCGGCTGGGATCGAACGCACGCAGCGCGGCGACCATGCGCGGCCTCGGTGTCGAGTCGCCCCAATATTCGTTGCCGATGCTCAGCATCACGAACGAGGGATGGTGGCCATACTCGATCAGGATGCGGCGGCCCTCTTCGTTGAGGAACGCCTCGACGCCGGGCTTGGCCGGATCGCCCCAGAACGGCAGCTCCGGTTGCAGGTAGATGCCCAAGCGGTCGGCCACCGCGAACGCCGCTTCCGGCGGACACCAGGAATGGAAGCGCACGTGGTTCAGCCCATAAGCCTGCACTGTTGCAAAATATTTCTCCCATCCGGCTTCATCCATCGGCGGATGCGCGGTGAGAGGGAAAACGCAGCCATCGTGCTTGCCGCGCAGAAACACGCGCCGGCCGTTGATGGTGAAGTGGCCGTCCTGCGCGCGGAAGTCGCGCAGGCCTAGCCGCCCTTCCCAGAACGCGGTTACGCCTTCGACTTTCGCCTCCAACATCAGTCGGAGCAGGTTGGGATGATACTCATCCCACAGACGAGTGGCCGGCCCCGTTTGGAATTCGATCTCCGTGCCGGTTACGGTAGGCATTTCCACTATGTCGCCGCCGCGGCCAGCGTAGGCCGTAACGACGGGTTTGGCGGCCGGGTCCGCCATGTGAACGTGGATGCGCAACCGGTGCGGATCGCCCGGCACAGCGCCTACGCTCACACCCTGGATGGCGAACAACTCCTCGGTCTGAAGTTCGATCCGGCCCAGGATGCCATTCCAATTGGTCTGCGTAGCCTCGTCCAGCATGTGGCTGTTGACTACGCGGTCGGGCCAGTTGCTCAAGCGATTGTCGATCAGGATCGCCAGCGTGTGCACGCCGGGGCTGAGCTTGCCCAGGCGGATCAGGTGCGATGTGCTGAGCTGCCGTCCGCCATCTCTGGGCGCGCCGCCATCCAGATAGACGGTGACCTTCTTGGTGCGCTCCAGGTAGATGGCGACTTCTTTGCCCTTCCATTCCTGCGGGACGGTGAATGTCTTGCGATACCATGCCAGCCCTTCGTACGGGTAGCGGCGCGTCAGCTTCCACGCCTCCTCAGTGGGCTCCTGGAATTTGCCCTTACGCGCCACGTCGGTGGTGTTCGGCAGGTCGATGGAATCCGGCAGCGTGCGGCTGGCCCATCCTTCCTTTACGCCGGCGCCGTTCGGGTCCAGAGCGAATTCCCATTTCCCGGCGAGAGAGAGTGTGTCGCGCGCCTCCGGCGGTTTCTGCGCCAGGGCCGGCGCCACCGAGGCCACGAGCAGCCCCAAACCGGCCAGCAACGGGCCTGTCGAGCGGTTCAGCTTGTGAGGATTCACGAGTTTCCTCCGCGGCGCGGCGAGACTATTTCGGGCAGCGCGCCCGCAAATCAGATTGTCTCACCGCGCATCAGATCGAGGTAAGTCTCGCGCTGGCGAATCACCCGGTAACCGGTGCCTTCCACCAGCACTTCCGGCGGGCGCGGCCGCGAATTGTAGTTCGACGCCTGGACAAATCCGTAAGCGCCCGCCGCGCACACGGCCAGGTAATCGCCGGGCATGGCGTTGGCCATCAGTCGGTCGCGCGCCAGGAAATCGCCGCTCTCGCAGACCGGGCCCACCACGTCGGCTTTCACCGGCGGCAGCCCGTTCTTGCGCAGCGGCACAATCTCGTGGTGCGCGTGGTAGAGCGCCGGGCGGATCAGGTCGTTCATGGCGGCATCCACCACGATGAATTCCTTTTCGCCGTTCTGCTTGCGGTAGAGCACGCGGGTGAGCAACATACCGGCCGGACCCACGATGGAGCGGCCCGGCTCGACCATCACCGAAAGGCCGGTGTCGCGGAGCTTGGCGTGCAGCCCAGCCACGAACGCGGCCACTGCGGGCGCCTTTTCGCCGGGCCGATAGGCGATGCCGAGGCCGCCGCCCAAGTCCAGATGACGAACGGGCGCGCCCTCCGCGCGGAGCTGGCCGGCAAGCTCCACCAGCTTGTCGACCGCTTCCAGAATCGGGCTCGCGTCCAGGATCTGCGATCCGATGTGGCAGCTCACGCCCTCGGCGGACAGATTGGCGAAGGTGCGCGCCCGCTCATAGACCGCGCGCGCCCGCTCGATGGCGATGCCGAACTTGTGTTGGCCGAGGCCGGTGGCGATGTAGGGATGGGTGACGGCGTCCACATCCGGGTTGACGCGAATCGAAAAGCCGGCTTTGACGCCGCGGCGCGCCGCCATGGCGTCGAGCAGCGCCAGCTCGGGTTCGGATTCGCAGTTGAAACTGTGAATACCGTGGCCGAGCGCGTACTCGACTTCCGCGGCGGTCTTGCCCACGCCCGAAAACACGACTCGAGACGGGTCTCCGCCGGCGGCCAGCACGCGCGCCAGCTCGCCGCCCGAAACGATGTCGAAACCGGCTCCGGCTTTGGCCAGCAGCGCCAGCACCCCGAGCGACGAATTCGCCTTTACCGCGTAGCAAACCGTGTGCGGCAGCGCGCCGAAGGCCTCGTCATAGGCGCGGTAATTGGCCAGGATGGTCTGGCTGGAATAGACGTAGGCGGGCGTGCCCACCCGTGCCGCCAGATCGGCCAGCGCCACCTGTTCGCAATAAAGATCGTTGCCGGAGTAGGAGAACATCGTTATTGTGGTCAGACCAAGGCTTTCCGCGGTCTGTCATGCTTCGCCGAAGCCCGACAGGTTGACAGACGACAAAAACCGATCGTCTGTCCCACCTTAGCGGAGTTCCTTGCTTTGAGCGGTGGCCGGCTCGGGACCGTCGTTTTCGCGAACCACCATCGACTGGTCGGAGTAGAAGCTGCGGCTGCCACTGCTGCCATACGCTACCGGGACGGCGTTGACCACATACCCGCCGGGAACGGCCGAGACGGTGAATTTGTAGCCCTGCTTTTCGCCATTGGCAAGATCGCTGCCGATCAAGTCGGCGGCCGAAGTGTTGGGCGCCCCGCTGGGCGGCGGCCCAAGCTCGGTGAGCGATACCGCGTAGCGGCCGTACTGCGATTGGTACTGGACTTCGGCCGTGTGAATGGCCTTGATCGCCTGAATGGCCGCGGTTTCCCGGGTGTACATCTGGGCGTGCGTGAACTTGGGCACGGCGATGGTGATGAGGATGAGGATGATCGATACCACGATCAGCAACTCAATCAGGGAGAAGCCCTTTTGGCGATGGGGCCTGGCATGCCCGGCCCAAGGCAGTTTCCGCATACGTGTATCCCTTTCTATTATGACGCGCCGGCGCCACGCGGCGTGCAGGTGGATGTACGTGTGGGGCAGGATGGTATCTTGCGCGGCGATTGCCAATCGGCACGCTGCCGGAACAAACTGCCTCACAAATGGTCGCGAACCGGGGCGACCGCCATCGCTCTGCTCCTAGCGCACTTCCTTGCTTTGCGAGGTGGCGGGCCCGGGACCGTCGTTTTCGTGAAGCACCATCGTCTGGTCGGAGTAGAAGCTGCGGCTGCCGCTGCTGCCGTACGCTACCGGGACGGCGTTGACCACATAGCCGCCTGGCGCGGCAGCGACGGTAAATTTGTAGCCCTGCCTTTTGCCGTTGGCCAGATCGTTTCCGATCAGGCCGGCGGCCGCGGCTTTCGGCGCTCCGCTCGCCGGCTGCCCGAGCTCGACCAGCGATACCGCAAAGCGGCCGAACTGCGACTGGTATTGAATCTCGGCCGTGTGAATGGTTTTGATTGCCTGAATGGCCGCGATTTCCCGCCCGTGCATCCCGGAGCGCGTGAAGATGGGCACGGCGAGGGAAACGAAGATGGGGATCAGGAAGAGCAATGCCATGATCGCCGACTCAATCTGGAAGCGGCCCCAGCCGGACTGCCTCCCGGTGTGTTCGGCCCCAGAGAGTTTTCGCATACGAAGGCCCTCAGCGTTGTGACGCGCCGGTGCCACGCGGCGTGCAGGCTTTCGACAAGGAGGTTCTTCATCAATGAAACAAGAAGACGGGCAAGCTAAAGCATGCCCCACCTACGCCGCGCGGCGTGCAGGACTTCGACAAGGCGGTTCTTCATCAATGAAACAAGAAGACGGGCAAGCTAAAGCATGCCCCACCTACGCC
>JBAVIH010000188.1:0-21963 GCA_049686695.1 Bryobacteraceae bacterium
GCGCAGGCCACTGCCGCCGCGCCGCAGGCCTCCGCCGACAACCCGGCTCCCGCCGCCGCCGAAGATTTTCACGGCAGCATCGATTTCGGCTATCGCTGGCTGACCGATATCCACGGCAACATGGACCAGTACCGCAGCGTGGTCAACCTGGGCCAGGGCCCCAAGCTGTTCGGCCTGGAATTCACTCTGCGCGATCCTGGCACGCACCTTTTCGACGAGTTGGACGTGCGCGCTTACGGTTGGGGCGGCGACCCGTACAGCACCGCCCACGCCGACCTGCGCAAGAAGCGCGTATACGATTTCAGTTTCGACTACCGCAACATCGCGTACTTCAATGCCGTCCCTTCGTTCGCCAACCCCGGCGCGCCAGGCGGCTTTGACGAACAATCGTTCGATATCCACCGCCGCGCGCTGAGCGCCGGTTTGGACCTGTTCCCTGGCGGGCACTTCATCCCTTACCTGGCCTTCGACCACAATTCCGGCTCCGGCCAAGGCATCGAAACGTGGGTGCAGGATTCCAACACCGATTACGCGGTCCCCACCTTGCTCTCCGATAGCACCGAGAATTATCGCGGCGGCATCCGCATCGAGTATTCCCGTTTCCATCTCACTCTGGAGCAGGGCGGCACCACGTATAAGGATGACGACGAGGCCTCCGACGCCACCCTCCTGAAGGGCGACAACACGACGCCCATCTTTGGCCAGACGCTCAGCCTGAGCGGCCTCCAGCAGGCTTACGGCATTCGCGGCCACAGCATCTACAGCAAGGTGCTGTTCACCTCTCACCTGGCCTCATGGTTCGACGTTTACGGCCAGTTCCTGTACAGCGAGCCCAAGACCGACATCCACTTTTCCGAAGTCGCCAACGGCAATTTCCTCGACATCAGCCAGTTGCTATTCTATAGCGGCCTGCTGACGATGGGCACCGGCACCGACAATCAGCCGCATACGACGGGCAATATCGGTTTCGAGGCGCGCCCCTTCCGCCGCCTGCGGGTGATCGAATCGTTGATGACCGATCGCTACCACGACGCGGCCGCGCCGAGCGTTGCGATCACAGGCATCGTAACTCCCGGCACCATCTTTACGCCGCTGGCGGGGCCGACCGGCTTCACCGAGTACGTCAATTACAACCAGGAGCAACTCGATGTGCTGTACGATCTCTCCAACCGGATCACGCTGCACGGCGGCTGGCGGTATGTTTGGGGCGATGCCGACACGCTGGCCGGCCAACTCAGCCAGACCGGGCCGATGGCGAGCGGCAAGTTGAGCCGCAACACCGGCATCGGCGGCCTGACCTATCGCGCGATCGAGAAGCTGACCCTCAACCTCGATTTCGAGGGCGCCTCGAGCGACGACATCTACTTCCGCACCAGCCTGAACGATTACGAGAAGGGCCGCGTGCGGGCGCGCTACCAGGTGGCCAAGGCGCTGTCATTGCAGGCCAACTTCCAGGTGCTGAACAACCGGAACCCGGCCCAGGGAATCGACTACAGTTTCCAAAGCCGCGACAACGCGGTTTCGATTTTCTGGGCGCCGGATTCGGGCAAGCGCGTCACCCTAATGGGCGAGTACGACCGCTCCACGCTCAGTTCCAACATCGACTATCTCACGCTGCCGTTCCTGACTCCGGCGGTTTCTCAGTATCGCGACAACGCGCACACGGCCACCTCGGCCCTCAACCTGGCGATACCGGGCGTCAAGGATGGCAAGCTGACCTTGGGCGGATCGATGTTCGTTTCCTCCGGCAGCGCCCCTTCGCGTTACTACGAGCCTCTGGCGCGCGTGTCGCTGCCCGTGTGCAAACACGTGTCCTGGAACGCCGAATGGCAGTATTATGGTTTCGGCCAATCGTTTTACCTGTATGAAGGATTTCGCACGAATTCCTTCATTACCGGCCTCAGGGTGACACAATAGGAGACCAGCCATGTTCATGGTACGAGTGCTAGCCGCCGGTGTTATTCTGGCGTCCATCGCGCCGGCAGCCGATATCGTTCTCGGAGATGCCCGGCGCGGGGAGCAACTCTTCGAAACCGAGCAGTGCATCCGCTGCCACAACGTCAGGGGCCGCGGCGCGAACCTGGCGCCGGACCTGGCACGGCGCATCGACCGCGACTACACGCCCACCGCGATGGCGAGCCTGATGTGGAACCACGCGCCCGATATGTGGGCCGGCATGAAGAAGCAGGGCATCGTCAAAGCCGAGTTGAGCCGGGAATCGGCCGCCGACCTGTTCGCTTACTTCGTGTCCACGCGCTATTTCGAAAAGCCGGGCGATGCCGGCCGCGGCAAGCTCGAGTTCGGCCAAAAGCATTGCGCCTCCTGCCACGGCATCGACAAATCGCCCGACCCGGTGGCGCCGCCGGTGACCCAATGGGAATCGCTGGCCGACCCGGTGGTGCTGGCCCAGCAGATGTGGAACCACGGCCCGGCCATGCGCGAAGCCTTCGCCAAACGCAAGCTGGCCTGGGGCGACCTCACCGCGCAGGAACTCACCGACATCCTGGTCTACCTGCAAAACCTGCCGGAAACCAAGGCCCTGGCGCACAACTTCCTGTTCGCGCCCACCGATGCCGGCCCGGCCTTGTTCCAGTCCAAGGGTTGTGCCGGCTGCCATGCCGGCAAATTGGCGCTGGAGACCCGCCTCCACAATCAGACGCTGACCGAAATCGCGGTCGATATGTGGAACCACCAGCCCAGCATGAAGAATCCGCCGCCCCAACTCTCCCAGGAGGAGATGCGCCAGATCACCGGCTTCATCTGGGCGAAGCAGTATTTCCGCGGCGATGGCAACGCGGAGCGCGGCAAGAAAGTGTTTGCGGAAAAGAATTGCGCCACCTGCCACAACGACCCCTCCGTCGGCGCGCCGCCGCTGGGCAAGAGCAAAGGCAAGGATGCCTATTCCGACATCACCATGCTGTCGGTTCTTTGGGAGCACGGCCCGCGCATGCTCGAAAGCATGAACCAGCGCAACCTCGCCTGGCCTCGCTTCACCGCCCCGCAAATGGCCGACCTGATCGCCTATTTGAACTCGCTGTAGCCAATGGCGTCGGCGCAAGAGCTGGCACGCCCGGCGCGGTCGAAATCATGTCGCGACGTCACCCGCTCTTGGTGAGATCCTCTTGGGTGCAGTCGCGACTCCCTTGATGAGCAGCCACAGCGCCAGCACCACTTCGTACGCCGCCATGGGGATCCACATGAAGTTGGTCGCTGGTCCACGGATGAGACCGGCCAGTTGCAGGGGAAGGCCTACGGCCAATAGCACTGAGGCGAGCACGCCCAACCAAGCCAGCAGGCCGGGGATGCTCCGGGCGCGGAGGAAGAGGTAAGAGTAGAGCGTGCTGCCCACCGCGAAGCAGGTCGCCCCGGCGAGGGTGTACCCACCGCCCGCTTTCAGCAGCAAGGCGCCCAGCGCTTGCGCCGCCGCTGCGTTCGGGCCAGCCGCCGCTGCGCTCGCCGTCGCGGCCGATAGCAGTCCCAGCGTGGAGACGGCCGAGATTGCGGCGATCACGCCTTCGCCGACGCGACAGCATAGGGCCAGCATCGCGATGTCGGGGTCCTGATCGCGCGTGAGCGCGTACAGGGCCACAGCCAACACCACGGCCTCCACGAACGTGAGCAGCCCGAGGACGGCGATCAGTCCCACGGTCGTCGGGTGCCGGGCGATGCTCGCGAGCGTCGTCGCCGTCCCCTCAGCGCCGCTGGTTGCTTGACCGAACAGGACCATGCTGGCGACTCCGGTCGCGATGTAGAAGAGGAACGTGAAGCCGGCAAGTCGAGCGTTTGTGGTGCGAGTCACGGGAACACATACGAGGACCCTGGTCCGGAAGTTCGACTTTTCCTTGTAGCGCAACGTCAAGGAACATCCGGAAAGCCTGGCGGCCCACGGGGAGGCGATTCCCGCGGAGGGCCCATCATTTCAGGGAAGGTGACGGCTTCTTATCGCGCCGCGCGCGTTGACGGCAGCGCATGAAAACGCTTGCCGCAAGCGCGGCAATGCCTGGGCACGCGGCCGAAGCAGGCCATCAGCGCGTCGAGCAACCCACGGTGCATGGAGGGAACGATATCTTTCCCTAAACACCGGGGACAGCGCAATTCTCCGGGCTTCATGACGGGTTCGTCCGCGGTTTCCAAATCGTGATTTTAGCACCGTCTTATCGGCCATGTTAGGCCCTTCGCGCGGTGGTAGCCTGTTGGTCGTGCGCCCTGTCTTTCTGTTCTTGTCGCGGTTGGCCTGGCTGCGGAGCTGGCTGGAGACTTCGGCCGCCGCGCGGCGGCTGGCCGCCCGCTTTGTGGCGGGCGAAACGCTCGAAGACGCGCTCGCAACCGGCCGGCGGTTGAAGGCCGAGCGAATCGCTCTCACGCTCGATCGTCTGGGCGAGAGCGTCACCTCGCTCGACGAGGCTGCGGCGGCGCGCGACGAGTATCTGCACGCCCTCGAGGCCATGCCAGAATCCGGCGCCGAGCCGAACGTCTCGCTCAAGCTGACCCAGTTCGGGCTGGATCTTTCGGGCGGCGCGTGCCGCGCCAACGTGGAGCGACTGGTGCGGCGCGCCGCCCAGCTCGGCGGTTTCGTGCGCGTCGATATGGAATCCAGCGGCTATGTGGATCGCACCCTCAGCCTGGTGACGGACCTGTTCGCCCGCTACCGGGCGGTGGGCACGGTAATCCAATCCTACTTGTACCGGTCGCGGGCCGATGTGGAGAATCTCTGCGACCTCGGCATCCGCGTTCGTTTGTGCAAGGGCGCCTACCTGGAATCGGCGGGCGTGGCGTTTCCGGCCAAGTCCGACGTCGACGAGAACTACGTGACGCTGATGAAGATCCTTCTCGATCGGGGCAACTACCCGGCCATCGCCACTCACGACGAAAAGATGATCGCCGAAACCAAGGCGTTCGCCGCGGCCAGGAAAGTGTCCCGCGAGAGCTTCGAATTCCAGATGCTCTACGGCATTCGACGCGACCTGCAGCGGCAACTGGTGGCGGAAGGCTACCGCCTGCGTCTTTACGTACCGTTCGGCAAGGCGTGGTATCCCTACTATATGCGCCGCCTGGCCGAGCGCCCGGCCAATGTGTTCTTCATTCTCCGCCACTTGTTCCGGCGGTAAGGAGCCGCCGGCGCTATCGCGCGAGAACTTTCAAATCCTGGGTGGCTTTTTCGCCGGCGCGGATGGTCACGGTCTCGGTCACGGAGGCGTACTTGTCCCATTCGTCCCCGCCCTGAAGGATCCCGTTGACGTCGTCCTCGGCGGCCGCGACCAGTTTGTAGGCGCCGGGGATCACGGAATTGAAGGAGTAGCTTCCGTCGGCGCCGACGGCGGCGGCCTGGTTCCGCATTCCGCCGGGTTCCTGGCTGTCCAGCATCAACAGCACCCGCAGACCGGCGGCGGCTGCTCCGTCGGATTGCACTGCGCCGGAAACCGAGCCATACTGCGTGCTCACCAAGACGGTGAGCGCACCGCCGGCCGCACCGTTGCTGAGATCGAGGACATCGCCCGCGACCTCGGCCGTTCCCAACCGCATCGATTTTACGTACCCCGGGCCGCCCGAGTACATCACGTGGTAGCGGCCGGGCAGGACCTTTTCAATCGTGAAAGCTCCGCTCGCTTCGGGCCGCCCGTTGCCGCCCCACAAGGTTCCATCGAACCCTTGCAGATTGACCTGCTGCCCTATCCTGCGGCCCGGTTGCGCCGGCTCCGGCGGCGCGGCCGGTCTGGCATCATCGCTCTCGTATTCCACTTGACCGGTGACGTCGGCGGCCGCCATCATACGCAGTTCGAGACCGTCGACGTTGGAATCGCCCACCACAATTTCGGCCGGCGCCGACGCTGCCCTCTGTCCGGCCGGGCCGCCCCATTGCGCGGTGATACGATACGCGCCGGGCGCCAAGCGCCACAGCGCAAACGTCCCGTCCTTTTTCACCCGGGCTGCGCTCGCCCGGCCATTCGTTTGGAAACTCCCGACAAAGCCCCGGTTCTCTGGTTTTCGCTGGGCCGTCACATCGACGTTCTCGGCGCCTTGCGGGATGCCAGTCACCTTGCCGCTGACCCGCACCACGGGCGTGCGCACCAGGCGAATCTCGATCGCGCCGGTCTCCGTCCCAGGCTCGGCGCTGACCTTCTCGCCGCTCGCTTGATCGAGTGCGCTGGGGTAGTAAGTCCGGCTATAATGCACCTCTTCGGTGCCATCCGTGCGGATCTCGGGCGGCGTCTGCTGCTCTTCGGGCTCGGCTTTGATCCGGTACTTGCCGGGCAACAGGCCGCCGATGCGAAACCGCCCCTGCGCATCCGACGAGGATTGCCACTGCGCGCCGTTATAGGACTCGGCGCTGACGGTGCAGTTCTCGACCGGCTCGCCATTCGCATCCACCACTGTCCCGGAAATCGCGCCGGTGGGAGTCAGTTTCAGCGTCACATCGTCCTTGTGCTCCCCCGGCTTCAGTTCGAGAGCCGGACCGCGCCAGTTGAAGAAAAATCCCACGCGCTCTGGCGCCACGTAGTAGTTGCCCCCGGGCAGACCGGTGACGGAGAACTTGCCTTCCGCGGTGGTCATCGCGCCGTAGGTTCGCTGCCTGCCCCGGCCGAATACGCGCAGCGTCACGTGGGCGCGCAGCACCGGCGCGCCGGTGACCGCATTCACCACCACCCCTTCCACGCTGGCTGAATTCGGATCGGCGGGCGGCCCGCTTTGTGCGAAAAACGCGGCAGAGGCCGCCAGTAGGAGCATCAGGGCACGCGCATGTGGCCGAACTCTATTGCGAGGGCTTCGCATCGCTGTCCTCCTTCACGAGCAGCTTGAGGTCTTTCACCTTGCGGTCGCCTTCCATGATCTCGATCTCTTCAGCCGACGCGGCAACCTTCTTGACCATTTCCAGGAACTCGGGTCCCCACTCGTCGAAGGCCAGCAGCCGGTACTTGCCGGGGCGAAGCCCCTGGAAAAGGTAAGTCCCATCCTCGACCATTTTGAGGGAGCGCTCCAGGTCGATCTCCTGCGGGTCCGTCACCAGAATCACCATCGCCGGCATGGCGCCCACCGGTTCGCCGCCCTTGTCCAGCAGCTTGCCTTGAATCTGGCCGCCGTTGCGGCTGACCACGATCTTCAACGACGATCCTTGTGCGGCGCGCCAGAGGTCCAGTTCGCCACCGGGCAACTCAATGCCATCCAGGCGCACCGATTTCAGATAGGCGTTTTCCGGTATCGGCGTCACCTTCACGCGGTAAGTTCCCGGCGCGATGTTGGCGATGTGGAATGCGCCACTCTGATCCACCTCCGCGGAAGCGTCTCCAAAAGAATAGCCGGGTTGTGTCGGCTCCAGAGCGACCGAAAGCTTTTCCGTGCCCGGGCTGCCCGCCATCTCCAGCTTCCCGGTCAACTCTCCGCCCGGCGCCAGCACCAGGTTCGCGTTGGTCACATCGCCGCCCTCCAGGCGGACTTCGATCGGCTGGCTGTAGATCCAGTTCTTGTCGCTTCGATGCCGGGCGAACAGCCGGTATGTACCCGGCTGCAGGTTGGAGAACAGGAAGTGGCCGTCTTGATCGGCGCCGGCATTGCCGGCAAAGCCCATGTGCCCGGAGTCGTCGCCCCGTTGGAGGGCTACCATGGTGCCGCCGGCCTCCGCCGTGCCGGTGACCACTCCGCCGATGCTGCCGCCGCGCGCCTGCCGCACCAGGTGGATATCGACGCCGGTAAGCTCGGCGCCTGCCATCGCTTCCACCGGCACCGCTTTTCCCTTGGCTGCCGAGCCGGGGTAATAGGTCCTTCCGTAAACCACTCCGACGGTTCCATCGGTGCGGATCTCCTGCTCTCCGACGCCGCCACCCGCCTCCGCGACGATGTAGTACTTGCCCGGCGGGAGGCTCAAGTGGAACTCGCCTCGCTCATCGCCGCTGCCCCACCTGCCGCCGTAGTACATGGCACGCTCGGATTCGGCCTCCGCGTGAACCCCGGCTTGCATCGGGTCGCCGTTTTCGTCCAGTACGCGGCCGGAAATGGTGGCGCCCTGGGCCATCTCGATCTTGAAACCCGTGAGCTGCTGGCCGGCCTTGAGCGACACGCGCTGGAGCGGTCCTCCGCCCTTCGGCGGCATACGGAAGAAGCCACGCTGGATCGCATCGGCAATGTAAATGCCTGCGGGCAGTCTGGCGATGGAGAAGTGGCCGGCGAGATCGGTCATCGCGCCGTAAGGCTGCATGTCCGCGGAGGCGGCCGCGCTGAGCAAGCGGACGTGCACGCCGGGCATGGGCCGCCCGTTCGCCTGGTTGACGACCACGCCTTCGATGGCCGCCGGTTGCGCGCCCAGGCACGCGCAACAGATCACGAGCAGCGCCGCGCGATGCATCAATTCCGAATATACCGCAGCGGTCGCGAGCTACTGGCGCGGTTTCCCGTTCGCCTTGCGCCGGCGAAGGCCTTACTGGCAGCGAATCTGCGCCGCAATCCTTGAAGAAACAAGCACTTGTGTGGCCTGCCGACCGGCGCGCATGCCGGCGATCGGACCTATCGAACCGGAGACCGGTTGCTTGCCCACCCGTAAAACCCCAAAAAGACAAGCGGTTTGACCATCGGCAGTATATGACCGGATCCCCGGAAAGGTGTACGATTGGCTTCGTGGGCGTGGAAAACATCGATTCTTACCAGGAACTCAAGAAGCTCGACGAACTGATCGAGGCAGCCACCGAGCTTGCCGAACTGAAGCCGATCTATTTTCGGCTCAACGAAATCATGCAGGCTTTCCCTGGCGATTTCGACGTACAGTTCACCGGCAACGAAGTCAAGCAGCGCCTGATGGCGCGCGGCACGGTGCTCAAGCAACAGGGAAGCTCCCCACCGGCGGCTTCCGCTCCGGCTCCGCCAGCGATGCCGGCAGCGCAACCGGTTCCAGCGCCAACTCCTTTGCCGGATAGCGTGCCACCTGCGCCGGCCGCGCCCGAACCGCCCGTAATTATTACCGAGGGGCCGTCACCCGCATTTCCTTTATTCCCCTTATTCGCCGGTGCGTCGGCGGCGCCTGAACCGCCGGCTCCGCCAGCCTACTTCGCGGATACCGTAGGGCCGGCGCCGTCCGCCCCAACCGAGCCAACCGCGATGCCCACGGCGACGCTGTTGGCGCTGTCATACCCTCCACCAGCCTCGGCCTCGGGGGAACAGCCTCCGCTCGCGCTTGGTGTTACGTCGCCGGAGCCGCCTTCGGCTTTGCCCGCGCCTGCGAAGCCGGCTGCGCAACCGCCATCAATTTCTTTCCCCGATACCGTGCCGGCCGCACCGGCCGCCTCACCCGAACCGCCCGTGGCGCCTGTTCTGCTGTCCTCTCCTCTATTCGACTTCGCTCCGCCGGAGCAGCCCACACGCGCGTTCGCTGTGGCGCCTGGGAATCCACCACAGCCTGCGGCTCCGCCTCCGGCTGCAAAGCGCCCGGCGCAACCGCCCCCGCTGCCAGCTTCTTTCCTGGATGCAGAACCGCCCGTGGCGCCGGCGGGGACGCCATTCCCGCTCGAATCCGCTTTGTTCGCGCCCGCTCCGCCGCCACCGGCCGCACCCGCGGTGACGCCCGAGAAACCGCCGCGCCCGCCTGCGCGGCCAGCCGCTAAGCCGGCAAAGCCGCCAGCGCCGCCGCGCCCTCCCTTCAAGTGGAAACGACCTCTGGTGATCGGACCAATCGCCGGTCTGCTGGTTGCCGCGCTAGTCGTTCTCCTGGTGTTGTATCAGGCTCGCAAGCGCAGCGCGGAGATCGCGGCGCGCAACGCGGCGACCGTGCAGGTCGATATTGCGACTACACCTCCGGGCGCGTCGGTGAAGGCGACTGAGGAAAAATCCGCGGCCGGCGGCGGCAACGAGGCTGCCTGCACATCCAACTGTAAGCTGGCGCTGGCGCCGGGCACCTACCGGATCTCCGCGTCCCTGGACGGCTTCGAACCCGCCGCGGGCACCGTCACCGTGCGGGCGCTCAAGCCGATGGCGATCAGCCTGCCGCTTCAGCCGCAGACGCAATCGGTTCGCCTGCTGACCGATCTGGTGCAGGGCAAAGTCGTGGTGGACGATCGGCCGCCGGTGGATCTGCAGGAAGGTCAGTTGGTGCTCGACAAGGTGGCTCCGGGCACGCACACCATGAAAGTCACCGGGCAGAATGGAGACGCTTCATTCTCGTTTGAAATCGCGGATGCGCGGATACCGGCCGTGACCAGCCCTGTAAACGCGCGGAACATGGTCGCGGTGCTGGTGGCCAGCTACGGGAAACGGGCGCGCCTGGTGACCAATGCGGGCCCGTGGAAACTGGCGGTCAACGGCCAGCCGCAAGGCGATGCCAGTCCGGGCGGGACGGACCTCACGGCTTTTCAGCCGGGTGTGAATGAGATCGTCGTGGGCGATGGCCAGGATCGGCGCAACATGAGCGAAAGCTTCGGCGCCGCGCCCACCCTGACCGCGTTCCTGAAAACCGACGTCAATGCCGGCACGCTGATTGTCTCGACCGGCCAGGACGACGTGCACGTGTTTCTGAACGGCCAGGAGAACCGCCGGCTCACGCAGCACGGGCAGTTGCGCGTCCAGACCCTCGGAAAGGTCGCCGTGCGGGTGGCCAAGGCCGGGTTTCAGGACGAGCCAGCGCAAACCGCCGACGTGAAAAAGGGCGCGGAGGTGCGCCTCCAGTTCGACCTGAAACCGCAGCCGCGATTCGGCTCGCTCCAGATCCACGGTGCGATGGCCGGCGTCGAGGTTTTGATCGATCAGAAAGTCGCCGGCACCGTGGGGCCGGATGGATTGTTCAGCGTTGGCGAACTTGTGCCGGGCGACCACACCATCGAACTGCGGCGCGAACAGCGCGTGCCGAAACGGCTGCGCCGATCCTTCCAGGCAGGCGGGGCCGTGGTGCTGGCCGGGGCTGACGTCGTGTTGGACACTGCCAACGGCACCGTCCGGATCGCCACGCGCAACCCGGCGTCGGCGACTGTCAACTACCGCCGGGGCGAGGAAACGGAGACGCACGAAGTTCGCGGAACCCAGATCGAGTTGCCCGCGGGAACCTACGTATTCTCGGCCACCGCACCGGGATTCAACGCATCCACAACACGCTTCCAACTGGCCGCCGGCGAAAGCCGGGAAGTGGACTTCAACCTGACTCGCGAGCAGGCTGCGCCTGCACCGGCAGTAAACGCGATGGCATTGTTCGAGGATCCGGGGAGCTGGACGAAGGACGGCGACAGTTGGGTCCGCAAGGGTGGCGGATTCGTGCCCTTTAAGCCTACGCCCAAGGGCGTCCTCACCTTTACCGTGGAACTGGTCAAGAGCGGCGGCGTATTCCACGCCGGCCAGATCCGCTGGTGCCTTCAGTATCTTGACCCCAAGAATTACCTGCTCTACGAGATCGACCGCAAGAATTTCAGGACCTGGGTAATCAAGAATGGCCAGCGGCTGGAGCGAGCGAAGACCCCGCACGAGATGGGAAATGAGAAGTCGTTCGCCATTCAGATCGAGGTAACGCCGGATCACGCGACGCAAAAGCTGCGCGTCGGCGGCGACTGGAAAGCCCTCGATATCTTTGCCGAGCCGGGCCGCGATTACACCCAGGGCAAGTTCGGATTTCTACTCCAGGGGAACGACGAGATCGGCATTTCCGATTTCAAGTTCCAGCCGAGGTAAGCAGCCCCTAAGAGGTACCTCGGAAGACAGCAGTCCGGTTTCCTGCGAGCGCGAAGCTGCGGGTATGATGGACCGTATGGCGCTCACGTGGTTGGTGGCGGGAATCGGGGATATCTCGACCAAGCGGGTTCTGCCGGCGATTCTCGCCGAGCCGCACAGCCGCCTGGCCGGAATCGTGACGCGCGACCCGGCTAAGGCTGCGCCGTATGGCGTCCCCAGTTGGGGGAGCCTGGAGGCTGCCCTGGCGGCCTGCCCGGCCGAAGCGGTCTACATCGCCACACCGGTTTTTGTCCACGCTGCGCAGACCATCGCCGCACTGCGCGCCGGCCGCCACGTGTTGTGCGAGAAGCCGATGGCCATGGACTACCAGCAGGCCCTGACCATGCAGCAAGCCGCCCAAGAGGCCGGACGAACGCTGGGCATTGCCTATTACCGGCGCATGTATCCCAAGGTGGAGCGGGCGCGCGAACTGCTGGCGGCGGGAGCCATCGGACGTCCGGTTTTCGCCGAGGCCACGTCTCACGATTGGTTCTGCCCGGCGGGTGTGGCGCGGGGGTGGCTGCTCGACCCGGCCAAGGCCGGCGGCGGCCCGCTGTACGATATCGCCTGCCACCGCATCGACCTGTTGAATTACGTGTTCGGCCGGCCGCTGCGGGCCACCGGGTACCGCTCCACGCTGGTGCACCCAATCGCGGTGGAAGACAATGCCACCGTCCTGATCGAGCACCATTCCGGCCTCCGCGCGATGGTGGATGTGCGCTGGCATTCGCGGGTGGCGCGCGACGAGTTCCGCATTCGAGGCACTGAGGGCGAAATGGACCTGACGCCGCTGAACTCGCCAGCGCTCGTGTATCCCGGCGGCGCCGAGGAAGTGCCGGCGGCCGCCAACCTGCACTACCCGTGCGTCGAGGATTTTGCCCGCGCTGTGCTGGAAGGCCGCCCGCCGCGCTCGAGCGGCGCCACCGCCCTCGAAACCGAGTGGGTGATGGCGCAGGTGCAGCCGAAGCTATAAATGCATGGCGCCGGCAGACGGCGCTTCAGTCGCCGCGCAGGGCGTCGGCAATCCGATCGACGGTAACCCGCAAGGCTGCCAGAATTTCCTCCCGATGAGCGGAATCCCGCTCTCGCGCCTTAGGTAAGGAGAGGCTGACTGCCACGTTCACGTCGCCCGCCGAGCCGAAGATGGGCACGGCAAAACAGTGGCCGTCGCATACGGATTCTTCCAGGTCGGTTGCGAAGCCCCGCTCCCGGACGCGCGCGAATTCCTGTTCCAACTCCGTGCGATCCGTGATCGTCTGGCCCGTAAACCGATACATCCCGTAGCTCCGCAACAGCTTTTCGCGGCGCTCCTCGGTTTGAAACGCCGCAATCGCCTTGCCGAGCGAACTGGCATTGGGTGGCAGAATGTGGCCCACCACGTTGCTCATACGGATCTGTTGCGGGCTCTCCACCACCGCGATCACTTCGATCCGGTTGTCGAACAGCGCCGCCAGGCTGGCCGTCTCCCGCAACTGCCGGCTCAACTGCTGGAGACAGGGGATTGCCGCGCGCCGCAACCGGGCCACGGTTTGTGTGGAGCCCACCGCGTGCACACCGGGCGCCAGAGCGTACTTGCCGCCCTCGCTTGCCGCCAGGCAACCGGACGCCTCCAGGGTTCGCAGGAGACGGAAGGCGGAGGTTTTCGATAATTGAAGGCGTTGCGCCACTTCGTTCAGCGCCATCGGTCCATTGCTCGCCTGAAGAACTTCCAGCGTCTCCAGTGCTTTGGCGACCGCGCGCGAGAAGTACTGATCCTTGCCGGATCCGCTCTTGGCCGGTTCCTGCGCCTTTGACCGCATTCGTCGCACGCCCTGGATGGACCGCCCGCTTTTTGTGGCCATAGTTTTCATGATATCGGAAGTCGCAAGCCTTGGATTGGCTGTCCGCTTTTTGTGACGTTGTTTCATAATATTTAAATTTGCTGCGATAGTGGTACAATTACCTGTTATTTTGAAACCACAGTTCATGGATGGCCGATCCTCTGAGCTGCAAACGAAACGCCGAATTCGTAATGTGCCTTTTGAGGAGGTAAGGTAATGTCCATTTGGTCGTGTCGTCGATGGTGTTTGCCGCTGCTGGTGGTATGCCTGCCGGCGATGGCACAGGAATTCCGGGCCGAACTCACCGGGATTGTGCGGGACGCGCTGGGCGGCCTGGTGCCCAAGGCCTCGATCGAGGTCACCAACCTGGCCACCAACGAGGTGAGCCACGCCGTCACCAATGAATCCGGCTACTATGCGTTGCCCATGCTGCCGATCGGTACATACCGGGTCACGGCCACGTTAGCCGGATTCAAGAAAGAGGTCCGCCAGAACCTGGAATTGCGCGTCGGCGATCATGTCCAGCAGGATTTCCAGTTGGAGGTGGGCGGGCTCACCGACCAGATCACGGTGAAGGTGGAAACTGAACTACTGCAGACTGTGGCGTCGGACAGGGGCCAGGTGGTGACCGAGGAGAACGTCCACGATCTGCCATCCGTCGGGCGCAACCCGTTCCTGATCGCGTCCACCGCTCCGGGTACCATGTTCGACATAGGGGCCAACGCCGCCAGCCGGTCGGATCGACCGTTCGATGCCGGCAACAACGTGGCCGAAACGCTTTCGATCAACGGAGGGCGCCTGGGGGCCAGCGACCTGCTGCTCGATGGCGTGCCCGACACCGCCACCGAGACCACCAACGCAGCCAATATGGGATTCGTCCCGAACCCGGATGCCACCCAGGAGTTCCGCATCCAAACCAGCAACTACGATGCGCAATACGGGCGCACCGCCGGAGGCACGGTCTCCGTCAGCCTCAAATCCGGAACCAACCAGTTGCACGGGATGGTTTACGAATACAACCGGAACGACGCGCTGGCCGCCAACACTCTGGACGCCAATCGCATCGGCGCGAAGAAGGCCGAGTTCAAATGGAACCAGCCGGGCTTCGAGCTGGATGGCCCGGTGGTGATTCCGCACGTTTACAACGGGCGCAACAAGACGTTTTTCATGTACTCTTACGAGATCATCCGGGACAAGATCCCGTCGCCGCTCACCACCACGGTGCCCATGCCGGATCAACTGGCCGGGAACTTTAACACTACGCTGCAAAGCAACGGCAAGCCGATTACCATTTACGATCCGCTGAGCACCACGCAGACCGGTTCCAGCTCGTATACCCGAACGCCATTTCCCAACGACAGCGTTCCCGCGTCGGAAATGAACCCGGTCGCGGTCAAGATTGCCAGCTACCTTCCCACGCCGAATACCGGGACACCGGGAACCCTCTCCTATCAGACCAACAACCTGGTGATCTCGCCCAACGCGCGCACCGACGCCTATGACGCGCACATCTTCCGCGTGGACGAGATGCTCAACGACAAAGAGCACTTCTTTTCGCGCTTCGTGCGCGGCAACCGCACCGAGGAGAACCCGACCAACGGCTTCGCCGTGGCGGCGGCCTCGCCGCAATACAACGATGGGCGCCTGAGCCAAGGCGGGAACTTCGACGTGACCTCGACGCTGTCGCCCACGACGGTGCTGACTTCGCGCGCGGCGTATTTCCGCCACGACCTGTGGATCGACCTCTATTCGAGCGGCTTCGACCCAACCAAGCTGGGGTTCCCCGCTTCGCTGCTGACCCAGTTGCCGCCCTACTTCCCGAGCATTCAGATCAGCGGCGATTACAGCTTCGGCGCCGGGCGCAGCTATGGCGACCAGTTTTCTTATAGCAGCAGTTGGTATTGGTCGGAAATCGTCAACAAGATCATCAACCGGCATTCGCTGAAGTTCGGCGGCGAGTTCCGATCCATCCTGGACAACATCAACTCGCCCACCTCGAGTATGGGTTCCTTCGCATTCACCGCGACGTTCACGCAGGCTAACCCGCTGAGCGCCAGCGCCGCCAACGGCAATTCGGTGGCGTCCTTCCTGCTCGGCTATCCCAACAGCGGCAGCGCCCCCATAAACGCGGCTCTGGCGTACGGCTACCACTATTACGGAACGTTCGTGCAGGACGATTGGCGCATCGCCAAAAACCTTACTCTGAGCATGGGCCTGCGCTGGGACTACGAATCGCCCGTGACCGAGCGCAACAACCAGATGAACGCCGGTTTCGATCCGACCGCGACCAGCCCCTTGCAAGTGCCCGGATACAATCTGACGGGCGGTCTGTTGTTCACCAGCTCGACCAACCACATGCCCTACCAGCGCGATCTGAACAACATCCAGCCGCGCGCCGGGCTGGCCTGGACGATCGACAGCAAGACCGTGATGCGTGCCGGCTACGGCCTCAGCTATCTGGCCACCTTCACGACGGCTTACAACCAGGGATTCAGCACATCCACGCCTTACGTCGCCACCGCCGGCGGCACCGTCTTCCTGAGCGGCAACAGCCTTTCGAATCCCTATCCCACAGGCATCCTGATGCCCACCGGCAGATCTCTCGGCTTGAGCACTTTCCTCGGGCAGTCGATCAACTTCGTCAACAAGGGCCGGGTGATACCCAAGGTGCACGAATTCTCCCTCGGGATCCAACGGGAACTGGGCTGGCGCACGGTGCTGGAAGTCTCCTACGTGGGCAGCCGCAGCCATAGCCTGGACGTCTCGCAGCAGATCGACGACGTCACCCTGGCCCAGTTGCTGCAATACGGCGCCACGCTCACCGGGAGCAAACCGAACCCCTTCGCCGGCTTGCTGCCGGGCACCGGCATCAACGGCGCCACCACTACGTTGCAGCAGTTGCTCCGCCCCTATCCGCAGTTCACCGGCATCACCGAAAACAATATCCCGATCGGCAAGAGCTGGTACAACGCAGGGACGGTTGGGATCACCAAGCGCGTTTCGGCCGGGCTGAGCCTCCAGGTGAGCTACACCGAATCGAAGTGGATGGATGCCACCAACTACCTCAACAACCAGGACCTGATTACCACCACGCCCGAGGCGACCCTGAATCCCCAGGATACGCCGCAGCGCCTGATGGTGAGCGGCAACTGGGCGCTGCCGTTCTTCAAGAGCGCACACGGCGTGGCGGGGGCTCTGCTGAAAGGCTGGCAGACCAACGGCATCCTGCTGCAGGAGGCGGGCTTCCCGCTGGCCGCGCCGAGCGGTTACTACTCGAGCGGCATCGACCCCTCCTTGGCCGATCCCACGCAAACCCGTTACTTCAACACATGCACGCTGTCCACCACGGGCGTGCGCGAGAGTTGCGCCAGCACTACCGAACCCGTGGCCTGGATCCAGCAGCCGCCCGACACGATTCGCACCCTCAGCCGGTATATTTCCGCCATCCGGCCGCCGAAGATCACCAGCCTCGACTTCTCCATGTTCAAGGCTTTCACTCTGCGCGAGAATCTCCGGCTGCAATTCCGCGCCGAGGCGTTTAACGCGCTCAATTCGCCGCAACTGGGAAGTCCCAGCACCAGCATGACGAGTGCGACCGCCGGCCTGATCACCCCGTCGATGAGCAACGATCCGCGGGCGGTCCAGTTGGCTCTCAAGCTTATGTTTTGACGCGACGCGGATGACCGGAACATGCCGGCAAGGCGCGGCGGCCCCGATTCGCCGCCGCGCATCCGTGGCGAACCGGGATCTCCGGCCTATTCGAGCCAGATGATCCCGCGATGAAATGCCACCGCCACCGCCTGCGCGCGGTCGTTGCAGCCCAGTTTCGCGAATACGTTGCTGGCATGAACCCGCACGGTTCCCTCGCTGATCGCCAGCCGGACCGCGATCTCCTTGTTGGATTCTCCGTGGGCGATCAAGTTGAGGATCTCGAGTTCCCGCGGGCTGAGTTCCGGGTGAGGCATCCTTTCCGCCAGGCACGACGCGATCTCTTTGGGAAGCGGGCGCTGGCCCGCATGCACCGCCCGGATTGCATCCACTAACTCCCTGCCTTTCACATCCTTCAGGAAGTACGAACGCGCCCCGGCCTGAAAGGCCCGAAACACGTCTTCGGTCCCGCCGAACGAGGACAGTACAATGATCCGCGCCCGTGGAAACTTCCCGAGGATGGCTGTAATCGCGTCGATCCCACTGAGTCCGGGCAGCCGCAAGTCCATCAGCGTGACATCCGGCTGGTGCTCTTCGAAGAGCTCCACCGCCTGGAGCCCGTTGCCCGTCTCGGCCACGTTCACCATGTCCGGCTGACTGTTGATGATTGCGCTTAGACCCACCCGCACTACGAACTGATCCTCGACGATCATGGTGCGAATCCGGCCGTCGTCGTCTTTGTGGTTCATGAATACTCTCCGCGCGCCTTCGCGCCAATCGGCACTTCGACCAGCAACTCGGTCCCTTCGCCTTGCCGGCTGTGCAGCGTCAGGTGCCCGCCGATCCTCTCGGCGCGTTCGCGCATTCCAATCAATCCGTAATGCCCGCTTCCGGACGGGCAGAGCTTTTCCGGGTCGAACCCACGGCCGTCGTCGCGCACGCGCAGCGCGAGCGAATCCGGCGCGTACTTCAGTTCAACATCCACGGTCCGGGCCTGAGCGTGTTTCACGGTGTTCGCCAGCGCTTCCTGAAAAATGCGCAGCAGGTTTATTTCGGTAGTCGGGTTCAGCTTCCGCGGCACACCGACAACCTGCACGCGCGTCTGGAGCGCGGCCGCCAGCCGCTTGGCGATTTCGGGCAGCGCCACGGCCAGATTCGGGCATTCCAGGTCGTCGGAACGCAGGTCGGCGATGGCCCGGCGGGCCTCGGCAAGGCTATATCTCGTCAGGTTGCAAGCCTCGTCCAGACGCTCCCGCAAATCGCTCTTGACGTCCGGCAGGTGCATGTGTACGGCATCCAACTGCAGCGCAATGCCGGCCAGATTCTGCGCCAGCGTGTCGTGTATATCCTGCGAGATCCGGTTGCGTTCGGCAAGCACGGCGGAGTATCTGGCTCGCACGCCCCTTATATGGAACCAATACAGCAGCCAGGCGAACAGCATCGCGGAAGGAGTCGCCACGGCGGCGAAGAGCGGAGTCCGATAGAAAGGTGGCTTGAGATAAAACGAAAACGCGTCACCGGTCTTGTTCCAGGCGCCACCTTCTTCACCGGCCACCACGCGGAAACGGTATTTCCCGGGGCTCAGGTTGGCATAGTAAGTGAACCGCCTGGCGCCCGCGTCTATCCAGTCCCGATCGAAACCTTCGAGCATGTATCGGAACCGCATCTTTTCCGGCGCCGAGTAGCCCAGCGCGGCATAGTGAATCTCGAAGTCGCCCGCGCCGACCGGCAGCTCGACGTACTGCCGCAACGGCCGCTCCCGTTTGTTCAAAATAGCATTTTCGATATAGACCGGAGGGACGAGGGCGTTGGGGAAGATCTTGTCCGGCTCGACGACCACCAGCCCGTTCATCGAGGTAAACAAGAGTTGCCCGCCGCTGGTTTTCAAAGCGATCGGCTGGTTGCCCACATTGCCCGCTCTGCTCTTCATGCCGTCTCTCTCGCCGAAGGCCAGCGAGACGACCTTCTTCACCGTGCCCGCCGCAAAGCCGCGGAGATCCCGCTTGCTCACCCTGAATATTCCCTGGGCCGAGCTGAACCAGAAATTGCCATACCCATCGTCGACGATCGCATAGACCAAATCCGTGAACAGGCCGGAGCCGGAAGTCCAGGTGAAAAAAGCCCCGTCCTTGAGCCTGGAAAGTCCGCGTCGCGTGGCGAACCAGAGGGCCCCCTCTTCGTCCTCGTAGATGGCACCCACGCGGTCGTTCGCCAGCCCGTCTCTGGTTGCAAAGTTGGTGAATCTGCCGTCGGAATACCTGCTCAGGCCTTTCCCGAACGTGCTGATCCAAAGAGCGCCGCCGCGGTCGCCCAGTACGGCGCGAACGTGATTGCTGGCTAGCCCGTCCTCGGTCCGGTAGTTCCGAAAGACACCGCCCGAGTATTGGAAGAGACCGGCGCCGTCCGTGCCGATCCATATGCGGCCTCGGGCGTCCTTGTAGACCGATTCGATCTCGAAGGTGCCCGTCCAACCGGGAGCGGGCGTCAGGCGGCCGCCTTTCATCCACAGCAGGTCCTTGCCCGCCGAAATCCAGAGCCCCCCGTTCGAGTCCTCGGCAATCGATCGGACGTCACCCAAACGGGAGCCATTCACGTGCGTCCAGGTTTCGAAGCGCCCGTCGTGGTATCGGGCCAGCCCGTCGACGGTTCCAATCCACAGGTCGCCGCGGCTGTCCTCGAAGACGGCCCGCGTCCGGTCGTCCGGCAATCCATCTTCGACCGATACCGTGGAAAGCTGCCTGGTCCGCAGCCGCGCCAGCCCGTTTGACTGCAAGCCCAGCCAGATGCCTCCCTCGCGATCCATGCACAAGGTGTAGATGCCGCCCAAACCGGCGGCGCCGCCTTCCACCGAAACCGGTTCGAACGCTCCGTTGTGCAGCTTGACGATCTGCTTCCCCCGCACCGCCCACACCTCCCCTTGTGGGTCTTGATAGAGTGCGTTGATCGGTTCTCGCGCGTGTGGACCGCCGAAAACCTTCGAAACGCCGTTCCTGCGTTGCTCGACCACTCCGTCGCTGTAGCCGATCCACAACGAGCCGTCGCTGCCGCACACCAACGGCCCCGGCGCGGCGTTCTCGCTTGAAGGCATCGTCGGAAAAGGTTCCAACCTATCGTTCGCAAAGCGATAAACTCCACTCCGGGTCCCCGCCAGCAGACCTTCGGAAGAGGACCAGCACACCGCCATGCGCGCATCGGCCGATCCGTTGTCCGGCGTGAAGCGCTCGAATACGCCGTGAGAATCGCGCACCAGCCCTTGCGCCGTCACCATCCAGATGTTGCCTTGGCCATCCTTGGCCAGAGACCGGATGACATCGTCCGGAAGCCCGTCCGCGGTCGTGAAGGTCCGGAACCGCCCGTTCTTGAGAAGAGTGAGGCCGCCTCCATAGGTCCCGATCCACAGGCCGCCTTCGTCGTCTTCTTGCAGCGCCCACACCTCGTCGTCCTTGAGCGCGCCGGTCCGCGTGTTGAATACGGTGAAGCTCTCTCCGTTGAACCGAACCAGCCCGCCATCTGTTCCGAACCACATGTATCCGTCGCGGGTTTGAACGATGGCTCTGACGCGGGACTGGGCGAACCCTTCGGCTTCCCGCCAGAAGTCGGCCCCATATCGGGCGTCCTCCCGATGAAAGCCTAGGTGGAACGGGGTGCCCGGCGCGGCCGGGGCGCACAGCGCCGGCCGCGGCGAACTGGCCGCCAAACAGAACAGCGCGACCAGCTTCCAGGTCCCACGCTTGCGCCTTCCCGTCGATATTTTTTCGGTGTTTCGTCTCGCCGTGCCCGCGCCCGCAATCGACCGTCCGGGGCGCTTCCACATGCCGCCCTTCCAATCTTCAGGCATCGCAACTAGTCCGTTCGTATAGCTCCTAATTATGACATCTGCATATGCCAGGGTAAACCGTAGTGCAATGACAAGCGGCGTGCTATGGCTTAGCATCTGGCCTGTGACAGGGACGACAGGAGTTTGTGTGGTTGCGACGGCTGATGGCGGCGGTTCCTTGCCGAGCGGAGAACCCTGTCCGAGTGTGAACCCGACAGATAGCCGGGTATCGATTTTGAACGGCAAGAGTTTTGACGGATGGCACACGGGAATTCGTTTTACTGGTTGTAAGGCGAATCAGGTCTGAAAATACCGTCTGCCCGGTTCCGTCCGGTGCATGAGAATGCCATGCCGTGTGCGTTGGAGTCGGCCGGAACGTCCGAAAGGAAAGGTTTGGCCTGACTAAGGAGCGACGACAATGAGGAACGTGAGAATTGTAATCGGGGCGCTCATCGCGATTGCCGCCCTTTCGATCTGTGCGTTTGCGCAGAACAGTGGTTCAATCACCGGTACGATCAAGGATGCCCAAGGCGGGGTGATTCCCGGAGCGGCGGTGGTAGCCGTAGACCAAGCTACCGCTCTGCACCAGACGACAACTACCAGCACGGAAGGGAACTTCATTTTCCCGGAACTCCCGCCGGGGACATACACCGTCACCGTGGAAGTCAAGGGCTTCAAGAAAAGCGAGAGCAAAGACGTCGTCGTGTCGGTGGCCACCAAGGTCGGCGTGGGCGACATCGTTCTTGAGCTAGGCAGCACCGCCGATACCATCACCATCGAAGCCAATTCCGCGACTATCCAGATTCAGGCGGATTCGGGCGAGCGTTCCGACGTCCTGACCAACCGGGACATTCGGAACATCGCGCTCAACGGCCAAAACATCGTCGATATGATGAAGTTCATTCCCGGTGTCAACGTGAGCGCGCTGGTGGCGAACGCGGCTTCCACGGTGACCAACATCACGGGCAGTTTCCAGGTCAACGGCACGCGCAGCCTGGAGCACGA
>JBAVIH010000189.1:0-32852 GCA_049686695.1 Bryobacteraceae bacterium
ACGCTGCGCTCCAGCACGCTCGCGTTCTCCGGCTGGCGCAGCACCGCGTCCATCCGCGCCTGCTCCGCCCGCACCACCCGCAGCCGGCTCTCCAGGCGGCTCACCTCGCCGCGCATGCTCTCGAGCTGCGCCCGGTCCATCTGCGCCAGGTACCACAGCAGCGCCAGCGTCACCACGAGCGCCGCCGAGACCACAGCCGACGCCATCAGCATCGGCCGGTCGCGCCGGAACGGCTCGCTCGCCAGGTTGATCGGAATCCTCATCTCAGTTGTTTCTCGCGATCGATCGCAAATACCCCAACAGCCCGGCGTTGCTTTCCCCCGGCACGCCCAATGGCGACCGCACCGTTTCCACCGCCGCGCCCAATTCTTCCGCGAAGCGCCGCTCGCCTTCGTCCGTCTCCGCGCCGAACCCGCACAGGTACAGTTTCTCCGCCTTGCCTCCCAGGTTGTCTTCCAGGTAGACGAAGGTGGGAGCCAGCACCGCCGCCACTTCGTCCAAATCGGGCGCCGGCAGTTCCAGGCAGCGCACCAGCTTCGGCACGCCCGCCTGCCGCGCCACCACCGTCAGCACCCGCCCCGTCAGTTTCGCCACCACACTCAATCCGCCGTCCGGCGCCAGCTCGATCGCCGCCAGCGACGACGGAATCACCAGCCCTGGATTCATCCCCGCCGCGCGGAACGGCGCTTCGTACCGCGAGATCACCTCGAGCGGCGCCATCGCCACCAGCACGTCCACCCGCTTCCCCGTCCCGCCCGGCTCCGGCCAGTAACTCATCGCCGCCGATTCCGCGTCGAACGGCACGCTCCGCTTCAACCGGAACCGGATCAGCGACGCCTGTTCTTTTTGATCGCCCGGAAACGAATCGAAGTCCAGCACCGCGATCCGCGTGCAATAATCCGGCAGAATGAGCGCCACGTCCCGCCGCTTGCGTCCGGCTTCCACTCCGGCCAGCGCCCGCACCGCCCGCGAAAACTCGTCCGGATCGATCAGGTTCTCCTGCACCGGCGATACCACCAGCGCGCCCGGTTTCAGCTCCACGAACCCGAGCTCGGTCTTGGCTCCCAACCGCGCCCCTGCGAGGCCGGCTTCGGAAATCTCCACCGCCAGATTCGGCGGCGGGTCCTGCACGTAAGCCTTCAGCCGCTCTAGCAGCACAACCCCCCTCCGCCATTCCGGGCCGCTAATAAGCCAAGTGGGGCGGTCCCCCTGGACCGCGGCCGACGCCCTCGTCGGCCTTGCTTTTCGGGCGTTCGAATCGGTCCCGCCAAGAGCCGGACCGGGGGGTCCGGCGCGGACGGGGGCGTCCGCCCCACAAACCCTTCCCTAGGTCTCAATGAACGTCACCTTGTTGATTTCCCGCAGCGTGGTCACCCCGGCCCGCATCTTCATCACCGCCGATTCGCGCAGAAACGTCATTCCCTCCTCGCGCGCCATCCGCTTGATCTCCGAAGTCGACCGCTTGTCCAGAATCATTTCGCGAATCTTATCGCTCAAATCCAGCAGCTCGTGGATCGCCGACCGCCCGCGGAACCCCGTCCCGCCGCACTCGAAACAGCCCGCCCCTTCCACGAACGGAAAATCGCGCCATTCGTCCGGATTCAATCCGCTTTCCACCAGCATCGTCTCCGGATACTTCACCCGTTTCCGGCAGTGCTGGCAGATTACCCGCACCAGCCGCTGCGCCAGAATGCAGTTCAGCGCCGATACGAAATTGTACGGTTCCACGCCCATGTTTAGAAAACGCCCCAGCACGTCCAGCACGTTGTTGGCGTGCACGGTCGTGAACACCAGGTGCCCCGTCAGCGCCGAGTTGATCGCGATCTGCGCCGTCTCCTGGTCGCGGATTTCCCCCACCATGATCTTGTCCGGATCGTGGCGCAAGATCGACCGCAGCCCGCGCGCGAACGTCAGCCCCTTCTTCTCGTTCACCGGAATCTGCGTGATCCCCTTGATCTGGTACTCCACCGGATCTTCGATGGTGATGATCTTGTCTTCGTCGTTCTTGATTTCGCTCAGCGCCGCATACAATGTCGTCGTCTTGCCCGAGCCGGTCGGCCCGGTCACCAGCACCATCCCGTACGGCTCCAAAATGTAGCGCCGGAATTTGTTGAGGTCGGAGTCGGAAAACCCCACCACGTCGAGCGATAGCTTGGAAAACTTCTCGCTCATCGATTCTTTGTCGAGCACGCGCAGCACCGCGTCCTCGCCGTGAATCGTCGGCATGATCGACACGCGGAAATCGATCAGCCGGTTCTTGTACCGCACCCGGAAGCGCCCGTCCTGCGGCACGCGCTTTTCCGCGATGTCCAGCTCGCTCATTACCTTGATGCGCGAAATGATGGTCGACTGCCAGTCCTTCGCGATCGGCGGCATGGCGTAGTGCAGCACGCCGTCAATCCGGTACTTGATGGCCACTTCCTGGTCCCGCGATTCGATGTGGATGTCGCTCGCCCGCCGCTCCAGCGCGTTGAAGATGGTCGTGTCCACCAACTTGATCACCGGCGCGATGTCGCTGTCCACCGCCGTCAGCTTGTCGATCGATAGCGTCTCGTCCTGGTCGCCGTCCTCCGCCACCACGTCCAGCGTGAAGCCTTCCGTCACTTCTTCCAGCACGCGCTGCGATTGTTCGGTCTTTTTCAGCAACTCGGCGATCTGCGAGAGCGTCGCCACCTTCACCCGCAGCCGCTTGTGCAGCAGTCCGGTCAACTCGTCGATCAGCGTCAGGTTGCGCGGGTCCGCCAGCGCGATCTCGAGCGTCCCGTCGCGCGACTGGATCGGCACGAAGTTGTAGCGGAACATCAGGTCCACCGGGATCGACCGGAACAGGTCGTGGTCGATCGCCGTCTCGTGCAGATCCACGTATTCGGAACGGTAGCGCGCCGCCATCGCCCGCGCCTGCTGCGCTTCCGCCAGGGGATCCACCAGCCGGATTCTGTCTATGCTCGCCATTGCTTTAGCTCACCGGATCGAGTCCGCCAACGAGAATATCGGAAGATACAGCGCAATCAGCACGAACGCCACCACCGAGCCCATCAGGATCATGATCGCCGGCTCGATCAGCGACAGCGTCGCCGTCATCCGCGTATTTACATCTTCCTCGAAAAACTCCGCTACGCTGTTCAGCATCGCCGGCAGCGCGCCCGTGGATTCCCCCACTTCGATCATATCCAGCGCCAGCGGCGGAAACATTTTCGACGCCCGCAGCGACGCCGAAAGCGGCTGCCCCTCCCGCACCATCTTGCCCGCCGCCTCGATCGAATGTTTCATTACCGGCGTGCTCAGCGAATCCGCCGCCGTCTCCAGCGATTGCACCAGCGGAATGCCGCCCGTCAGCAGGGTGCTCAGAATCCGCGCAAGCTGCGCCACCTGGTACTTCAGCCAGATTTCCCCCGCCACCGGCAGCTTCATTTTGATCCGGTCCACCCGGTTCCGCGCCGCTTCCTGCCGCGACCACCAGCGGAACAGCGCGATTCCCCCCACCACCGTCCCCGCCAGCGTCAGAATGTAGCTCCGCGCCCCCGTGCCGATCGCGATCAGGAACACCGTCAGCGCCGGCAGTTGCGCGTGCATGCTCGTGTACAGCGTGGCGAACGTCGGCACCACGTATGTCACCAGGAACACCATCAGGAGGATCACCAGCACGATCAGCACGCTCGGGTACAGCAGCGATACCATCACCTTCTTCTTCACCGCCAGCGAGATCTTCTGATACGTGATGTACCGGTCCAGCACTTCCGTCAGGCTGCCGCTCTTTTCCCCCGCCATCACCGAAGTCACGTAGATCTTCGGAAACACCCCCTGCTGCCGGAACGCTTCCGAGAGCAGCGTCCCGCTGTGTACCTCGTCCCGCACCGCCTGAATGTACGGGCCCAGCTTGGGATCGGTCAGCCGCTCGGCCAGCAGATCCAACCCCTTCAGAATCGGCAACCCGGCCCGGATCAGCGTCACGAACTGCTGGTTGAAGATCAGGAACTTCTCCAGGTTGACTTTCTTCTTCCCTCCGAAGCCGCCTCCCGCGCTGCGCGTCTTCACCGTGTACACCAGGAAGCCCTGCGAAGTGTACCGGTCGCGCAACTCCTTTTCCGAACCGGCCGTCGCCACCTGCTGGTGAATCTCGCCGCGCCCGTCGGCGTACTTGAGGACGAATTCGGCCATCGCTTACTGGTCCCCCTCGGTCAACTGCGCCCCCGGCGGCAACCGGAATTGGAACAGCCCGGCACTGAGCGGCGGATCCATCTTCTCCTGGTCGAAGTGGAAATCCAGCACCGCCTGGTCGTAGCTGGTCACCTTGACCTCGCCGATGCGCCCATCCTGCGCCACCACGAATTCCACCGCCCGGTATGGTAAATCGTCGGTTTTGGGCTCGGCCGTGATACGCCAGCCGCCGCCCGCCCGTTCCGCCTTCAAATTGCGAAACTCCTTCTCGAAGTGCAGTTTGCCCAGCAGGAATGCCAGCGGCGCCCGCATATCCTCGGTTTCCGTCAACTTCATCCGCTCCGCCCGGTTATCCGCCGGCGTATACAGGTACAGATACTTGCCGTCGCAGACGAACAGCTTTCCCTGCGGCTGGGTGTAGTCCCACCGCATTTTGCCCGGTTTGCGCAACTGGAGCCGTCCGCCCTCCGCGCGATGCGGTTCGCCTTGCCTCGTATACTGTTCCTGGAAAAGGACTTCGAGCGTCTTCGCGTGGTTATACCGGGCCTCCACGGCCGCCAGCAGATTGCCCAACTGCGGATCGGCCCCCAATACCGACACCGCCAGCAGTCCCGTCCATAGGCGAGCAGCGCTCACAAAAAGCCTGACGCCGCGTATGCCCATTCCGTGCAGGCCAAGTAGTCGATAGTGGGGCGTTGCCAACCTGAGCACCCACCCCTAGAGGATGTAGCGGCTGAGGTCCTGGTCCTTCACGATGTCGGCCAGGTGCTTGCGGACGTAATTAGCGTCCACCTTCACGGTTTTCTTCTTCAGGTCCGGCCCCTCGAAAGAGACTTCCTCGAGCAGTTTCTCCATGATGGTGTGGAGGCGGCGCGCGCCGATGTTCTCGGAACTCTGGTTGACCTGGGCGGCGAAGCGGGCCACCTCTTCGAGCGCGTCGTCGGCCAGGAGCAGCTTGATGCCCTCGGTTTCGAGCAAGGCGACGTACTGCTTGGCCAGGGCGTTTTTCGGTTCCTTGAGGATGCGGATGAAGTCCTCGACGGTGAGCGACTTGAGCTCGACGCGGATGGGGAAACGGCCCTGCAGTTCGGGGATGAGGTCGCTCGGTTTGGAGACGTGGAAAGCGCCGGCGGCGATGAACAGGATATGGTCGGTGCGGACGAAGCCGTAGCGGGTATTGACGGTGGTGCCTTCGACGATGGGCAGGATGTCGCGCTGGACGCCTTCGCGGCTGACGTCGGGACCGTGGCCGGATTCGCGGCCGGCGATTTTGTCGATTTCGTCGAGGAAGATGATGCCGCTCGATTCGACGCGCTCGAGGGCGGCGCGGGTGACCTGATCCATGTCGATCAGCTTCTGCTCTTCCTCCTGGACCAGGTAATCGAGCGCCTCGGCCACGCGCATTTTGCGACGCCGCGTCTTCTGGCCGAACAGGCTGGGCAGCATGTCCTTGAGGTTGATGCCCATCTCCTCGATGCCGGCGTTGGTGGTGACTTCGAGCGTGGGCGCGCGGTCCTTGACGTCGATGTCCACCATCCGCTCGTCGAGCTTGCCGGCGCGGAGCCGTTCGCGCAGTTTCTCGCGGGTGCGTTCCACGCTTTCGCTGGGCTCCGGCTGCGGCGGCATCAACAAATCCAGCAGGCGGTCTTCGGCGTTCATCTCGGCGCGGTCGGCCACTTCGTCGAGGCGTTCCTCGCGGACCATGTCGATGGAGATATCCACCAGGTCGCGGATCATGGCTTCGACATCGCGGCCCACGTAGCCGACTTCGGTGAACTTGCTGGCCTCGACTTTGAGGAACGGCGAATTGGCCAGCCGCGCCAGGCGCCGCGCGAGTTCGGTCTTGCCGACGCCGGTGGGGCCGATCATGAGGATGTTCTTCGGCATTACCTCTTCGGCCATTTCCGGCGCCAGTTTCTGGCGGCGGATGCGGTTGCGCAAGGCGATCGCCACGGCGCGCTTGGCATCGGCCTGTCCGACCACGTGCTTGTCGAGCTCGCGCACGATTTCGCGCGGGGTGAGCTCGTCGAGCACCGGCTCTTCGTCCACGGACTGGCTCGGCAGATAAATCACCATGGCGCTACCCCAGCTCCTCGAAGGTCACGTTCTCGTTGGTGTAGATGCACATCTTGCCGGCGATCTGCATGGCCTGCTCGGCGATGTGCCGGGCGGAGAGCTTGGTGTTGCGCGCCAGGGCCAGGGCGGCGGCAAGAGCGAACGGGCCGCCGCTGCCGATGGCCGCGATGCCTTCGTCGGGCTCGATCACGTCGCCGTTGCCGCTCACGAGGTAGGTAATAGCCGGGTCCGCCACCAGCAGCAGGGCTTCCAGGTGGCGCAGCACGCGGTCGGTGCGCCACTCCTTGGCCAGTTCGACCACCGAGCGCGGCAGGTTGCCGTTGAACTGCTCGAGCTTCGATTCGAAGCGGGCGAACAGGGCGAAGGCATCAGCCGTGGAACCGGCGAATCCGGCCACGATCTTGTCGTTGTAAAGGCGGCGAACCTTGCGCGCGTTGGCCTTAATCACCTCGCCGCCGAGGGTTACCTGGCCGTCGCCGGCCATCACGACCTTGTTGTCCCGGCGGACGCAGAGCACCGTCGTGGACCTGATTCTTTGCTTCATGTTTGTGCGCCTTCATTGTATCGCACGGATTCCGCGGGGCCGCTCGCGGAGGTGCGCCGAGGAGCTTGCTCAGTCGCGGCACGGTTAATAATAACTTTTGACGATTTTGGTGCGCTTTTGTGGATGAAAAAGCGGCGGCCGGATGCTAAATACGGGTCAGATGTCCAAAATGAGTTTTCTGGACTCGGAGGAAATCCTTGAAACAGTTCACGTTGAAATCCGGTTATGCCACTTTCATTGGCATTTTCTTCGCCGCATTGGTCTTATCCGGCCTCGCGAACGCGTCGCAGATATACTACAACTTGGGGAACGGCGCGGCTGGCGTTAAGCCGGAAGATGCGGACTACTGGGGGGCCAATGCTTTCACAACCGATAGCAACAGCTATGTGCTTACTAACGTGACGCTGGCGTTAGAGGGTGTGTCGGACGCCTCGGGCACTTTTTCCGTGTCGCTATACAGCGCCAGCGGCAGCAAACCGGGGGGCAGCCTGCTGACCCTGGGCAACGCCATTGCGGACAGCTCCGTTTCGTCGACCGGCTATAACGATTATAGCTATGACGGGGAAGACTTTGCGCTCACTCCGAGCACGATGTATTGGATTGTCGTGAGCGGAACGAGCGACTCCAGTGGTGACGTAAGTTGGGAAGGGGCCCTCAGCGCCGAAATAACCCCCAACGGTGAGATAGGGCGTGTGGCTTCATCCAGCAACGGGGGCAATACCTGGAGTTCGCACCCGCTAAGCGGCGACTACAAACCGTTTGTCATGGAAGTGGATGGCGATCCCGCGGGCGGTACGGTGCCCGAGCCGGGCACGGCGCTGGCTCTGATGGCGGGGCTGGCCGGACTGGCGGTACTGCGGTCCAAGCGGCGCACTTAGCCAGCAGCCCATTTTCGGCCGTCTCCACTCCTGACGAATGGGCCCGCCAGGCGCCCAGGTGCGGAAGGATTGCGTCCGCAGGGGCTTTTTGAACACGCCCGCACCGTTAAGCAGCGCGCCCGTGCGGCGATTTTTCGACAGACTCTCACAGCTTTTCGAGCACGCCATCGAGCAATTCGCGGCGGGGGACGCTGCCTTGGGCGATGCGGGAACTACCGCCGCCACGGCCGCCGGACGTGGTGAGGGCGGCCTTGAGAACGCGGCCGGCGTCGATGCCCGAATCGGCGGAAACCGCCAGCAGCACCGAAGGCGGATCGTTTAGCGTGGCCAGGAAAACGGACTTGGGCTGCGCGGTGAAGCTCTGCGCCAGCGCCCGCAATTCCTCGAGGCCGCCGCGCTCGATGCGCTGAATGTGGCGGCGCAACCCGTCGCTGCCCGGCGCCGTAGCAGCATACAACTCCCGGCCCTGGAACGTAGCCAGTTCGATTTCGAGCTTGCGGCGGGACTTGTCCGCGGCGCGGCCGGTTTCGAGATGCGCCGCCGCGGCCGCGGGTACATCGTCGAGAGACACGGAGAAAAGTTGCGCGGCGGCGGAGAGCGCTTCGAAATCGGCGCGCGCGCGGCGGATGGCGCGGCCGCCACAGACAAACTCGACGCGGGTGGTCTCGCGGACTTTCTCGATCTTGCGGATGAGGATGGGCCCGATCTCTCCGGTCGAGCGCACGTGGGTGCCTCCGCAGGCGCTGCGGTCTAGATCCGCGATGGTGACGATGCGCAGGGTGCCTTCGCGGTCGGAGGGCTTGCGCAGGCCGCTGGCCGCGGCGGCATCCTCAAACTCGACCGCCAGCGGGCGGTTCTCGAAAACGATTGCATTGGCGCGGCGCTCGGCCTCGCGCACGGTGCGTGGGTCCACCGCTCCGCCTTCCAGGTCGATGGTGGCGTTGTCGGCGCCCAGGTGGAAGCTCACCGTGCGCAGCGCGAAGGCTCCCGCGAAAACGGCTGAGAGAAGGTGCTGGCCGGAATGCTGCTGCATGTGGTCGAAGCGGCGGAGCCAATCGACGACGCAATCGGCCTCGCCGGCGGCGAGCGGCGCGCTCAAACGGTGAGCGATGCGCTCGCCTTCGTCGACCACATCGAGCACGGCGCACCCCGCAATCGAACCGGTGTCGCAAGGCTGGCCGCCCGAAGCCGGATAGAACGCGGTCCGGTCGAGATACACGGTGAGGCCGCCGGCGGCCGCCTCGACCACCTGCGCGCGAAACGAGCGCAGGTAGGAATCGGCGTAATACAGACGCTCCGTCATTGGGACACCGCTATTGTGGCAGAAGTCGCGGCCGTGGCGCCAACTCCCGGTTGGCAGGCGAAAGCGCCCGCCCCAGTGTCGCTGCGATGTGGGAAGACGCTTTCGTCTGTCAACCTGCGGTCCGCAGCGGCGGCGGGGTTACAGCTCGCCGAGCATGGCGCGATAATGAATCATGCAAAACATTCTCCCGGTGGCGTGTTTTATTGCCGGGTTTCTGCTGGCGTGGACTGTCCTGCGGGCGCGCCGCCAGGATACCGCGACGGTCTTTCAGGCACTGTCCGCCGAGGCGCTGGCGCGGAACAACCAGGCATTCCTCGAGCTCGCCCGCGCCAACCTGGCGGAGGCACAGACCGCGGCGCGCGGCGACCTGGAGAAGCGCCAGCAGGCCTTCGCGGAGCTGGTGTCGCCGGTGCGCGCGTCGCTCGACAAAGTGGATTCGCGCATTCAGGAGATCGAGACCGCGCGCGCGGCCGCCTACGCCGGATTGCAGGAGCAGGTGCGCGGCCTGGCCGAAACCGAGCGGCAGCTCCGCGCCGAAACCGGCAAGCTGGTGACGGCGCTGCGTTCGCCCGCCGCCCGCGGCAACTGGGGCGAAATGCAGTTGCGCCGCGTGGTGGAGATGGCCGGCATGCTGGATCATTGCGATTTCCGGACGCAGGCCTCGGTGACGGGCGAAGAAGGGCGGCTGCGACCCGATCTGCTGATTCATCTGCCGGCCGGAAAAACCGTGGTGGTGGATGCCAAGACGCCGCTCGACGGCTACCTGCGCGCCATCGAAGCCGAGGACGAAGCCACGCGGAAGGCGCGCCTGGCCGATCACGCGCGGCAGGTGCGCCAGCATCTCGCCGCGCTAGGCCGCAAATCCTATTGGGAGCAGTTCGACCAGGCGCCGGAATTCGCGGTGCTGTTTCTGCCCGGCGAGTGCTTCTTCAGCGCCGCGCTGGAGGCCGATCCTTCGCTGATCGAATTCGGCGTGGGGCAGAACATCATCCTGGCCACGCCGACCACTATGATCGCCCTTCTGCGCGCCGTGGCCTACGGCTGGCGGCAGGAAAAGCTGGCGGAAAATGCCGCCGAGATCAGCGCACTGGGCAAGGAACTGTACAAGCGGATCTCCGACATGGGTGGGCACCTGGTGATGATGGGCAAAGGCCTGGAGCGCGCAGTCGAGGAGTACAACAAAGCTGTCGGCTCGCTCGAAAGCCGTGTGATGGTGAGCGCGCGCCGGTTCGCCGAGCTCAAGACTGCCCCGCTGGGTGTGGAAATCGCGGAGCTGACGCCGGTGGAAAAGCGGGTGCGAAGCATAGAAGAAGCCGACCCCGAAGGAGCGCAAGACACAAGAGCCGGACTTGAGGGCACTTAGGGCCAGCCCAAATCCCCCGCCGCAGCCCGCTGCATTTGTTCGGTGCTAAGATAATAAGGTCCGCTCGGTAAGCCCTGCGGAATCCGTGTCCTCATATGTCCGGTCTTTATTTGGCCCTGCTGATCACTCCGTCGGCAACCGGCCGGTTGAGCCAGATGTTCGCCAAGACGCCGTTTGCGGGCATCCATCAACTGGCGTGGTTCGACTGGGCCATGCTCATTCCCTACTTCACCGTGATGGTGATTCTCTCGGTGTACGGGATTCACCGGTTCGAGATCATCCACACCTATTTCAAGTACCGCAAGAACGCCACGCAAGAGCCTTCCGCCCGCCACTTTGAGAAGCTGCCGCCGGTGACCATCCAGTTGCCGCTCTTCAACGAGCGCTACGTCGTCGAGCGGCTGGTGGAGGAAATCGTCAAGATCGAGTACCCCAAGGAGCTGCTGCAAATCCAGGTGCTCGACGATTCCACCGACGATACGGCGCCCTTTGCCTGCGCGCTGGTGGAACGCTACCGCGCCCTAGGCTACCCGATCGAATATCATCACCGCACCAACCGCCATGGGTTCAAGGCGGGAGCGTTGCAGGAGGGCCTCAAAACCGCCACCGGCGAATTCGTGGCCGTATTCGACGCCGATTTTTGCCCTCCGGCCGACTTCCTGATGCGCACCATCCATCATTTCGCCGACCCCAAGGTCGGCGTGGTGCAGACGCGCTGGAGCTACCTCAACCGCGACTACAACTTCCTCTCCGAAGTGGAAGCCATGCTGCTCGACGGGCATTTCATCCTGGAGCACGGCGCGCGGTCGCGGGCGGGCTACTTCTTCAACTTCAACGGCACCGCGGGCATCCTGCGGCGCGCCATGATCGACGACGCGGGCGGTTGGCAGCACGATACGCTGACGGAAGATTCCGACCTCAGCTACCGGGCACAGCTCAAGGGCTGGCGGTTCGTGTATCTGCCCGGCCTCGATTGCCCGTCCGAGTTGCCGGTCGATATACACGGGTTCCAGGTGCAGCAATCGCGGTGGGCCAAGGGCCTGACGCAGGTTGCCAAGAAACTGCTGCCGCGGCTGCTGACTGCCGACATTCCCACGCGCGTCAAGGCCGAGGCCTTTCTCCATCTCACTCCCAATATCACGTACCCGCTGATGATCGTGGTTTCGGCGCTGATGCTGCCGGTGATGATCGTCCGCTTTTACATGGGTATCTGGCAGATGGTGTTCATCGATCTGCCTCTGATCGTGGCTTCGTTCTGGTCGCTTTCGGCGTTCTACGTGATCGCGCAACGCGAACTGCACCCGAAAGACTGGAAGCGGTCCATCCTGATGCTGCCGATGCTGCTGGGGGTAGGCGTGGGCCTGACGATCATCAACACGCGCGCCGTGTTGGAAGCCCTGTTCGGCGTCGAAACCGCCTTCGTGCGCACCCCGAAATACGCCATTGGGGACCGCCCGATGAAACTGGAAGCCAAGAAATACCGCCGGCGCAGCGGCTGGCTGCCCTACGCCGAGATCCTGGTGGGCGGGTATTTCCTTGGCATGGTGGTCTTCGCCATCCAGACCTACAACCTCTTTTCGATTCCGTTTCTGCTGCTGTTCGTGTTCGGCTACTTCTGGGCCGGTTTCGGCACCCTCTATCAGGAGCAGCAGGGCCGCCTGCGCTGGATGAAGCAGCAGCGCCTGGCGCTCAACGCCGCGCCGCGGTAGCACCCGCGGTCTTGCCGCCGGTGTTTGGGCAGGCTCCATCCTTCCCCGCCCAGCACGTTACAATCAAGGCGAGCACAACATGAAACCATGGCGAATCGGACTGTGTCTGCTGGCTGGGCTGTCCCTTTTTGGGCAACCGAAGAACCGGCAGCAGCGGCATTGGACGGAAGCGGAGGCCCAGCAGTGGTACGCGCGGGAAGCCTGGCCGGTGGGCGCGAACTTCATTCCCTCCACCGCCTCCAACGAACTCGAAATGTGGCAGGCGGATACCTTCGATCCCACCACTATCGACCGCGAGCTGGGGCTGGCCGAAGGGCTGGGGATGAACACGGTCCGCGTGTTTCTGCACTACCTGGTCTGGCACAAGGATGCATCCGGCTTCAAGCGGCGAATGAACCTGTACCTCAAGATCGCCGACCAGCACCACATCAAGACGCTGTTTGTGCTCTTCGATTCCTGTTGGGACCCGTTCCCCGAACTCGGGCCCCAGCGGCCGCCACAGCCCGGCATCCACAATTCCCGCTGGGTGCAGAGTCCCGGCGCGCAGGCCTTGATGAATCCCAAGGAAGTCGACAACCTGCTGGCCTACGTTCAGGACATCGTCAACGATTTCGGCAACGATAAGCGCGTGCTGGCCTGGGACCTGTGGAACGAGCCGGACAATGTCAACGATGGCAGCTACGGCTCGGCCGACCCGGTCAACAAGGTCGCCCTGGTCGAAGCGCTGCTGCCCAAGGTTTTCACGTTCGCTCGCGGCGGCGTGCCGCAGCAGCCGCTGACCTCCGGCGTGTGGCGCGGCGACTGGTCGAGCCCGGGCAAGCTCACCGCGATCCAGAAAATCCAGCTCGACAATTCCGACATTGCGAGCTTCCACAATTACGGAAAGCCCGACGACTTCGAGAAGCGGGTGGCCTGGCTGGAGGCGATGCACCGCCCGATCCTGTGCACCGAGTACATGGCGCGGCCCGAGGGCAGCACGTTCCAGAGCATCCTGCCGATCGCCAAGAAGCACAACATCGGCGCTTACAACTGGGGGCTGGTGGCGGGAAAAACGCAAACGTATTTGCCTTGGGATTCCTGGGGGAAACCGTACATCGACCGCCAGCCCGCCGTCTGGTCCCACGAAATCTTCCGCCAGGATGGCACTCCCTATTCGCCGGAAGAAGTCGCCTTTTTGAAGTCGATACTGGAGCGCCCCAAGCCGGTCAAGAACTCGCGTAAGTGAGCGCTTACCCTGCGATGGCGTCGGCCAGGTGCGGCTGGTAGGTGCAGCGCGGGTCTTCGGCCAGGTAATCGCCGGTGAGGGCGTAGGCGCGGGAGCGGGAACCGCCGCAGATCTTCTGGTATTCGCAGACGCCGCACTTGCCGCCTCGCTGCGAGGTATCGCGCAACGAGCGGAACAGTTCGGCGTTGCGGTAGACATCGGTCAGCGGATCGCGCAGCACGTTGCCGCCGCTCACCGGCAGGAAACCGGAGGGGAAGATCTCGCCGGTGTGCGATACGAACACGAAACCCTTGCCGTCGCTCACGCCGGCCGTGCGGAAAGCGACGCCCTTGGCGTTTTCGCTTTCGGCGGCGCCGTGTTCGGCTTTGATGCGCTGCGCCACGTAGCGGCGGTAGTGCATGGCCTCGGTGGTCTTGATGCCGAAGGACGCGGTCTTCGAGAGCTCGTACATGAACGCGAACACGTCTTCGTATTCGGCCGCGGCCAGGTCGTCGTTTTCGAGCGCCCGGCCGGTAACGATGAGGAAAAACAGGCTCCACATCTTCGACCGTACTTCCTTGACGATCTCCGCCACTTCCGGAAGGCGGTGCATGTTGCGGCGCGTCACGGTGGTCTGGAACTGGGTGTCGAGCCCGATATCCCGGGCGTGCCGCAAAGCGATCATGGCGCGGTCGAAGGTGCCGGGGATGCCGCGGAAATCGTCGTGCGTGGCGGCGTCGGGACCGTCCACGCTGATGGCCATGCGCGAGATGCCGGCTTCCTTGAACTGGTCGATGGCCTGGTTGGTGAGCAGCGGCGTGGCGCTGGGCGTGACGTTGGTGCGCAGGCCGATTTTGACGGCGTAGCGGGCCAGGTCGAACAGGTCGGGCCGCTTGAGCGGGTCGCCGCCCGTGAAGACCATCAGCGGTTCGCCGAAGCGCCGGATTTCATCCAGCAGCCGGTACCCCTGCTCGGTGGTTAGCTCGTTCTGGTTGCGCTCGGACTGGGCCGAAGCGCGGCAATGGACGCACGCGAGGTCGCAGGCCTGCGTCACCTCCCAGATCACCAGCATCGGCGCTTGATCGAAATTCATCTTCCCTCCGGTTCAGTCTAGCAAGGACGATGCACTTGAGGGGCCATGACGAAGGCGGGCAAATCGCCGAAAAACGCAACGGTTTGCAGCCCTGGATACTCGGTGGTGGGTCAAATCACCCACCCAATTGTCGACCGCCTTGTGGGGCAGGATGCCATCCTGCGCGGTGGTTGCCAACCACCGCCGGACCGATTGTCAATCGGTCCGCAGCTTTCCAAGCTGCCCCACAACTCTTGGCGCCCACTGAACGTCGCTACAATAAGTTCTCACGTGAATCCACAGGGCATCTTCATCACCTTCGAGGGCATGGACGGCTCCGGGAAGACCACGCAGATGCGGCGGCTGGCTGCGCGCCTGCGGGCGATGGGGCGCACCGTTCTCGAAACGGCCGAGCCGGGCGGCACGCCCATCGGCGCCAAGATCCGCCGCATTCTGCTCGATGGCGCCAACCAGGAGTTGTGCCCCACCGCCGAGCTGCTGCTTTACTTCGCCTCCCGCGCGCAGAACGTGGATGAGTGGATTCTGCCGGCCCTCGCGCGCGGCGAGGTGGTGCTGGCCGACCGCTTCACGGATTCCTCGCTGGTCTACCAGGGTTACGGGCGCGGGCTGGGCGCGGAGAACGTGATGGCGCTCGACCGCATCGCCTGCCGCGGCCTGAAGCCGCATTTGACCCTGCTGGTGGATATCGACGCGGAAACCAGCCTGGCGCGGGCGCACGCGCGCAACCGTGCGGAAACCAGCGACGAGACGCGGATGGACGAGCAGTCGCTCGAGTTCCATCGCGAAGTCTATCGCGCGTACCACGAGCTGGCCGCGCGCGAACCCGAGCGGGTGAAGCTGATCGACGGCCGCGCCGGAATGGATGAGATCGAAGCCGAGATCTGGCGGCTGGTGAGCCGGTATGTTTGACAACTTCTGGGGCAACCCGCAGGTGACGCAGGCCCTGGAGCAGATGGTGGCGCAGGACCGGCTGTCGCAAACGCTGCTGTTCGCCGGACCGGAAGGCGTCGGCAAAGCCACGCTGGCGCGCCGGCTGGGTGCGCGCCTGTTGCCGCGGCCGGCGGCGATCGAGCTCGACGACCTCAGCCTGGAAGCCAACCTCGAGGTGGTGACGGCGCGCGAAAAGTGGACGGCCGACAAGCGCAACGAGGATCCGCTGCTGTTTTCCAGCCATCCCGATTTCGTGACCTTTGCCCCGGATGGGCCGCTGCGGCAGATCACGATCCAGCAGGCGCGGGAGTTGAAGGAGCGCGCGCCGTTCCTGCCGCACCAGGGCCCGCGGCGTATTTTCCTGATCGACCACGTGGACCGCGCCAACGACCAGGCCGCCAACTCGCTGCTGAAGACGCTCGAGGAGCCGCCGCCTCACCTGATCCTCATCATGACCGCGGAAAACGCTTACGACCTGCTGCCCACCATCCGCTCCCGTTCGGTGCCGTTCCAGTTCACGCCGCTTTCGCGGGCCGAGATGGAGCAGTTCGTCCAGGCGCGCGGTCTGGACCGGCCCGAGCGGCGCGTGGCGCTGGCGGCGGGAAGCCCCGGCGTGGCCGTCTCGATCGATCTCGACGCCTATGATAAGCGGCGCGCCGCCATGCTGGCGCTGGCGAAAGTGGCCGCCGGCGCGGCGCCGTACAGTTCCTGGCTGCCGGTCTCCGAGACCATCGCGCGCAGCAAGAGCGAGAAGCTGGAGCTGCACCTGGAAGCTCTCTACGGCCTGCTGCGCGATCTGCTGATCCTGCGCGAGAGCGGCGGCGAAATCCGCAACCAGGATATCCGCCGCGAACTGGAAGCGCTGGCCGGCAAAGTGGACTTCGCCTGGATTCGCCGCGCGGTAGCGCAGGTGGATGAAATCGCGCGTCTGTTGCGGCGCAACATCCAGAAATCGATCGCGCTCGATTCCCTAATCGTCACCCTGCGCGCCTGAGGCGTGCAGGCCTATTTGCCCGACACCGCGCGGCCGACGCGCCGCATCCACGCGAGCTCGTCTTCGGTCATGGGGCCAAGCCGCAGTGCTTCGAGCGCATGCTCCATTTGCGCCGCGTCTTTCGGACCTGTCATGCACACGTCGACTTCCGGCCGCGTCAGCACGTAGCGGTAGCAGTCGGCGGCGGTGGGAATGCGCTCGCCTTTGGGCAGCGAACGGGAGCCGGCAATGCCTTGCAGCGTCGCCTTGCCGAGTAATTGTCCCCAGCTTGTGGCGGTGAATGACACCAGGCCGGGCCGTCCGGCCTCGGGCAGGTGCGGGAAGATATCGGTTTCGGCGCCGGGATGCGCGGCGTTATAGCGGAAGTGGACGATGTCGAACTCGCGGCCGGCCGCGATCCCCGGCACCAAAGTGCGGGTGTGCGTGGAGACTGCCAGGTATCGCACCAGGCCGCGCGCTTTGAGGCGCTGCGCCGCTTCGAGAATCCGCGACGGCACCGGCCGGTTCCACATGCCGAGCAGCAGCACATCGGTGTAATCGAAGCGCAAGGCCCGCAGCGCGCGCTCCAGGCTCCGGCCCACCAGCGACGCCAGCCGCATGTAGGACTGGACCACCAGCACGAACTCTGCGCGCCGCGGCCCCAGGCGGCGCAACCCGGCGGCGAACGAATCGCGCCGCATGCTGCCCCAATAAAGATAATTCACTCCCTGCTCGAAGGCGCGCTCGACGGCGTCACCGGGCACGCCGTAACTGGCGGCAACTCCCAACCTCGCCACCTGGCGTCCCGTCCTGCCCAGCAGGGCGCGGGCGAAACTATCCGTGCGTATTTCGGTCACACGCTCATGATACTGCCGCGCGGGCTATCCGGCTTATCAGCGCAGGCTGGCGCAAAGGAGTCCATCGGGCGTCCGCCGTGTCGACAGGATCGCCCGGCCAGCGATGGACGCAGGCTTCGCGGGTGGGGTGTGCTACCCTGGTACTTCTAAACACCATTCCAGGAGTTATTTTCATGTCACTTCGGATGGGCCTGGGGCCGGTTGCGGCCTGCGCGGCCTTTTTGACCCTCGCTCCGCTCTCCTTTGCGCAGCCCAAGATTGCGACGATCAGCGTGCAAAAAGCCGTCTTCGATACGGCCGAGATCAAGAAAGCCAGCGCCGAAATGGAAGCCCGCTACAAACCGCGCGCGGACAGGCTGCGGCAGACGCAGGAGCTTATCGCGCAAATCTCGCAAAAGCTGGAGCAGGGTACCGGCCAACTGACGCAGCAGGCCGAATCGGAGCTGCGGGCGCAGGGGACCAGGCTGCAGAAGGAAGCGCAGCGCATGCAGGACGACTTGCAGGCCGACGTGCAGGCGGACCGGCAGGACATCCTGACCAAAGCCAACACCCGCATGGGCGAGGTGGTCAAGAAACTCGCCGAGGAGAGGGGCTTCGACCTGGTGATCGAGGAGCAGGCCACCGCCTACTTCAAGCCCGCCATGGACATTACCGCCGACGCTACCGCGGCGTACGACAAAGTTCACCCGGTGGCGGCGGCTCCGGTAGGCAAGTAACGCGAGGTTCGAGCAGGAAATGGGCGGCTATCTCGACCAGTACGGCGCGGGCGACGAGCGCCGCGGCAAGCGGATCAAGACGGCCATCGTGGCCGTGCTGGCAGCCGTCGCGGTGACGTTGGTTGGCTGGCTGGCCGACTTCCTCTTTATTCCCAATGCCGCCGAGCGGCAGACGCGGGCTTTCCTGGGTGCCCTTCGGGCGGGCCAATACCAGCAGGCTTATGCTTTGTGGGGGTGCACCGCCGCGCAGCCGTGCAGCGCGTATCCGCTTCAGGAGTTTCTGAAAGACTGGGGACCGGAAGCCATGCCGCCGGGCGAGTTCCAGGTGCTCAACGGCGAATCGTGCGGCTCGGGAACCATCGTCGATGTAGACGCAGGCAAGGCCGGCGACAAGCGGCTGTGGGTGGAAAATGGGACGCGCACACTCGGCTTTCCGCCGGTTAACGAGTGCACCCACCGCAACCACGTTTACGATTTCTTCCGCGACCTGAAATATCGCGTACACGGGCACACGTATCTTCGCGGGCCGCAGCCATGAGACGCATTGGTGGGGCGGCCTTCAGCCTGCCGACGCCCGCTTGCGGGCGCAGTTCTTCAAACAACCGTTCACGCTACCGCCCGATGCGCCCGCGCGCCGGATACCGCGGCAACCCGGACGGCCAAACCTGGATTCGGATCGGGGAACGCTGATGGACGAGCGAGCTTACTACACCGAAAGTCAGGCCACCAAGCCTGCGACCTTGAACTGCCCGTACTGCCGCAGCGCTGAGTCATACGATCTGCACTGGGTGGTGCGCAAGAAGAAGGACCGCCTACCGCCCGGCGGCGACGAGCGCGACCGCGCCAAGTTCGCCAAAGCGCAGAGCTACATGGTGCTGCTCGACGACAAGGTAGCCTGCAAGAACCTGCGCTGCCGCAAACGCTTCGACATCTCCGGCGTCAAGACCATGGCGTTCATATAGGCTTCGCCTGTCCTCGCTACTGCAAGGAAATCACATCGCTCGAAGGCGTGCTCGCCCCATTCACGGTGACCTGCAGCGGGACGTCGCCGACGCCCAGATACGGCGGGACCGTGAAGTTGATCTGGTACAAGCCCGCGCTGGACAAGCCCGCGAAAATCGTGGGCACCTTCACGTCGTTCACCATGAGTGTCACCGGATAAGTAGTAGGTGCGGCGCTGGCAAACGACTCGCCGGCCGACACCTGGGGATTGGTTGGTCCAAGGCCCACGGCGAAAAGCTCAACCGAATCTCCCGCTTTAGCGGCCACTGTTGGATACCCCAGCGACGTTCCGGTCGGACCGACGATGTCGTAAGTGCCACCACCATAAGCGCCGGAACCGTCGGAACGGACAATCACGGCAGCCACGTGTTTGCTATCAAGCAAGGGGAGCGAAGGACCGAACTGAGCTAGCGTAACCGTGGAGGTTGCGACTCCGTTGGCGGTCGTGACCACCACGGAAACAGCTCCGGTTGCGGTGTCATTGGGAGCTTGCAGGTTAATCTGCGTAGGGCTTACGTATGAGAGAAACGCCGATTTGCCATTGACTGTTACGCTGGTGCCGCCGAGCGAGATCGGAAAGTCTCCCTTCCAAGTGACGGGACCCGCCGCCAGATTGGTCCCGAAGATCGAAACCCATTCGCCGGGCTGGATCGTGCTTACCGGGCTGTCTAATGGCACGATTCCGCCAACGCCGATTTCCACCGGGAGGCTGGAGGCAGGCCCCACAAAAGAACCGCTCAGGATATAAACCGCGCTGGCCGCCGACGCGCCGTAGCTGCCGGCGGTAGTGAAGGCGAGCCCGTTCGATCCCCAGCGAATCAGATGCGTCGGAGTTCCAACCACGTTCGGGATGGTGGCCGTCGCGATTGGCGTCATCCTCGCTATGTCGAACGAAGCCAGTGTCAATCCTGCGCTTCCGTAGGATGAGGAACTTTCGAGGAAGAAAGCGGTTCCTAGGGCACCATCCGGCACCATCGTTCCGAAGGCGCCAAATCTTCCCACCAACGCCCCGGCCACGGGGTCGATGATCGATCCATTATCGTCATAGACGAGCTTGGTGACGCGGTCGAAGTGAATCGATTCACCGAAACCGCCAGCCAGTCCGCCGTAGTCGGTCACCTTTCCGAATCCGGACGCCGTCACCGGTATGGTGTAGAAGTCAAAACCGGTATCTTCGTTATTGGCGATGAACATAACGCTCGCATCGGCATTCCACTGTATGGAGTCGAATAGACCCCCACCGCTGGTGCTCGTGCATCCGGATTCGGTCCATCCGCACAGAACGTTGGGGCGAGCGGTCGAGTCGTCATAGATCACGACGCCGCCTTGCTCAGAAGGGCTGACGCCGGAGACGCTTCTGACGATTGCCACGGTCCCATCCGATACCGGTGACGCTTGCAGATCGGAAGCGAAGAACGGACCGAAGAAGCTGTCCTCTCCGATTGCGATCTCGATACCTTTCGCGAAACCCGGCAGCGTGAATCTCTGCACGGACGAAGCACCGTTCAAGCTGACGTAGAGATACTTGCCGGTCGAAGAGACGGCCAGCAGGTTCGGTTCGCTCCCGGCAAAGACATTGGCGCCCAACAGACCGGTCATGGGGTCCAGTACTTGAATGGCGTTGCCATTCTTGCCGTCCGCACTGGGAAGAGACAGGTAGATCTTCTGGGCCACCGGATCCCACGCAAGGCTGTTCGCCGTGATGCCGATAATCGACATCTCGAGAGTTGGCGCGCTGTTAGTGGCCGCGGTATCGGAATGAATCGCTTTGATTGCTACGGAGAGGGCGCGAGTCTGGCCTATGGCTGCCGGTCCGGCCAGGACCGAGGATACTAATACGGCAAGAAAGAATCGCATAACATTCTCAAAGAATTGAGCTGATCATAATTGTATACCACAGCCCGATCATTAAGTGGCAACAGGCTGTCAAACTCCTGATTGTGCTTACGCGACTGCATGACGAGTTGACAGACGAAAGCGTCTGTCCCACTTTGATTTCGCCTGCCAGTCGATCACTTTCCCGCCGCAACATACTGCCGAAACGCTTGCGCGGCTTCGGGGTCGGGAGGGTGCGGGTGATCGAGATAGATCCCCAGCCAGCGGCGGGCGCGGGTGAAATCGCCGATCTTGGCGAAGGTCTGGGCCAGGCTGCGCGCGCAGCGGGGACGGCCGGGTTCGCGGTCCAGGTGCAGGCCGCACCCGGCTTCCATCTGGCCGAAGACTTCCATCGAATCGAGCGGCATGACGCCGGCGGGCGGCCGGCGCATCCATACCAGCGCCTGGGCGTCGCGGTAGACCAATTTCCACCCGGTTTGCGCTGGATCGGCCAGCGCGGGCGCCAGCAGATACACGGTCCCGGTCGAGTACTCGAACGTGTTCATGAGGATCACTTGAACGCCGTAATCGTCGAGCAATTGCGCCGCGCTCCTGCCGCCGGAGTCGTCGTGATTGTAAAGGATGCGGGCGTAATCGCCGAACACGTGCTCGCTCAGCGCGCGGCCATCGATGAAGACGCGCTGCTGCGGCCACAGCCGCCACATAAGGTAGCCGCCGTATTCGTAAGTGTTGAATATGCGGTCAGTGACCTGGTGCGACGAGAGGAACCCGGCCGCGCCCGATGGATAACGCCATTCGGCGGCGCGAAGCTCGAAGAATCCGCCCGCCGCGATTCCCCAGATGACGCCGGCGGCCAACGCTGTCGCCGCAACCCCGCCGGCCACGGCGGGCAGCGCGCGTTTCCAGGGAAGATAGCTGGCCAGAAAAACCGGCGCGAAAAAGCCGATGAAGATGGCGTTCCGTGCGGCGGTGAAAGCTGCGGCGGCGAAGGCGGCCAGCAGCAGCCAGTCGCTAATCCGAACCGTGCGCCGCGCCCACACCATGGCGCCCGCCGCGCCGGCCAGCAGCAGGGCGAACAGCGGCGGAGGCCAGAGCGGCGGCCGCGCCCATTCGAGCAGGTAGGATTGCATCGCGCTCGATCGATAGAGCAGGAGCACCTGGACGGCGCGGAAGCCGTTGGGGTTGATTCCGGAAGCCAGTACCGCCGCGGCGGACCAGAGCCACAGGGCGCGCTCCTTCGGGAGAGGCTTATGCCGCAGATGGGCCACCAGCGCCTCGGCGCAGTACGCCGTCAGCACCACCCAGCCGAGGACGAATCCGCCGTGGCAATTGGCCCAGATCAGAAACAAAGGCGGGAGCAGCCACAAGCGCCGCCGCGATTCCAGAATCACTACGGCCAGCGCGAGGAACAGGTAGGTGAAGAGTTGCGGCCGGTCGAGCGCGAATGGGATTGCGATGGCCGCCGCGGCAAGGCCGGCCATCCAGCCGCGATCAATCACGCCCGAACGCCGCCACGCCAGCAGGCCGGCGAGCGAGCAAAACGACGCCAGCAGCAGCGCTCGCAAAATCACCACGCCGGGGAAGCCGGCGGCGCGGTAAGCGGCGTAGAGGAAAGCCTGCGCCAGCCACTCGTGAGTCAGGTTGAAGTGGCGCACCGCATCTTCGCCCGGGTACGCGAGCGGCGCCGCGGCGGTAGTATAGGCAAACGGGTCCGGGACGGGCAGCGAGCGCGTCTCGACGATGTACTGGCCGGTGCGCAAATGCCACCAGAAATCGGAATCGCGAATTTCCGGCGACAGCAGGCCGAGGCAGAGTATGGCGGCAAGCACCACCAGCAACAGCCACAGGGGGCGTGGAGAGGCGATGGCCGCCGGCGAAACGGGCGCTGGCTGAGCGCGCTTCCGGGTCCGCGGTTGAGTCACGAACCCCCATCATACATGGACGCGCCGGTGACTGGCTTGGCGGGCGAACAAACGACGAAACAGCGAATGTTTGGTTTATCGACTAAGCATTTGCTAAAATAGGACTTACCCCGCAACAGGAGCCAACTTGCCAGACCAGGAACTACCACCTCAGGGGCCGCCTCCGCCGCCATCCGGCGGGACGCTGCCTTTGCCCGGAACGCCGGGCGGCGACGGCAACAAAAACCTCGTTCCGATCAACATCGAAGAGGAGATGCGGCGCAGCTACCTGGACTACGCGATGAGCGTGATCGTGGGCCGCGCGCTGCCGGACATTCGCGACGGGTTGAAGCCGGTGCACCGGCGCATCCTATACACGATGCAGCAGATGGGCCTGGCGCCCAACCGCGCGACGCGCAAGTGCGCCCGCATCGTGGGCGATTGCATGGGCAAGTATCATCCGCACGGCAACCTGGCGATCTACGATGCGCTGGTCCGCATGGCGCAGGATTTTTCGATGCGCTATCCGCTGGTGGACGGGCAGGGCAATTTTGGCTCGGTGGACGGGGATCCGCCGGCGGCCGACCGGTACACCGAAGCGCGCCTGTCGTGGGTGGCCACGGCGGTGCTCGAGGACATCGACAAGGAAACCGTCGATTTCAAACCCAACTACGATGGCAGCGAGCAGGAGCCCGAGGTGCTGCCGACCCGCGTGCCGAACCTGCTGGTAAACGGTTCGTCCGGCATTGCGGTCGGGATGGCGACCAACGTTCCGCCGCACAACCTCAATGAGATTGTCGATGCGACGATCCAGTTGATACAGCATCCGGCCACGCCGCTAGCGAAGATCCTCGAAATGGTGCCGGGGCCGGATTTCCCGACCGGCGGATTCATCCTGGGCCGGCAGGGAATTATCGATGCCTACACCAGGGGCCGCGGCCAGCTCAAGTTGCGCGCCAAGGCCGCCATCGAGCGGGTGGGCAAGGACAAAGAGCAGATCGTGGTCACCGAGATTCCGTACCAGGTGAACAAGTCGAAGCTGCTCGAGCAGATCGCGGCGATGGTGAACGAGAAGCGCATCGAGGGCGTGGCGGACGTGCTCGACCACAGCGACCGCGACGGCATGCGCATCACTATCGAGCTGAAGCGCGGCGAGCAGGCGGAGGTGGTGCTGAACAACCTCTACAAGCACACCCAACTGCAGACCGGCTTCGGCATCATCATGCTCTCCATCGTCAACGGGCAGCCGCGCGAACTTGGCCTGCTGGAGATCATCAAGTGCTTCATCGACCATCGGGTGGACGTGGTGCGGCGGCGCACCGAGTACGAACTGCGCAAGGCGCGCGACCGCGAGCACATTTTGCTGGGCTTCCAGAAGGCACTGGACAATCTGGATGAAGTGATCCGGCTGATCCGGGTCTCCAGGGCGCCGCGCGAGGCGCGCGATTCGCTGATCGCGCGTTTCGAGTTCAGCGAGCGGCAGGCGCAGGCCATCATCGAGATGCAGCTCCAGCGCCTGACCGGCATGGAGCGGCAGAAGATTCTCGACGAACTCGCCGAAATCCAGCGGCGCATCGCCGAGTACCTCGAGATTCTGGGCTCCGACAAAGTGTTGCGCGACCTGATCGTCAAGGAGTTGAAGGAAGTTCAAAAGGAATACGGCGACGAGCGGCGCACCGAGATCATCGAGGACTCCGGCGAAATCCGCCTGGAGGACCTGGTGGCGGTGGAAGACACGGCGGTGACGGTGACGCGCGGCGGTTACCTGAAGCGCACTTCGGTCGACACCTACCGGCGGCAGACGCGCGGCGGCAAGGGGCGCATCGGGATGGGGACGCGCACGGAGGACTTCGTCGAGCACCTGATCGTCGCCTCGACGCACGCCTACCTGCTGTTCTTCACCACCCGCGGGCGTGTGTATTGGCTGAAGGTCTACGAAATTCCGGACGCCACCACCACCGGCAAGGGCAAGCACATCTCCAACCTGATCAGCCTGCAGCCGGACGAAACCGTGAAGGCGTTTCTGGCGGTGGCGGACTTCGTGCCCGACCAGTACATCGTGATGGTGACGCGGCACGGGGTGATCAAGAAATCCGAGCTGACCGAGTTCGACAATCCGATGTCGCGCGGCATCATCGCGGTTTCGCTCGACGAAGGCGACGAGCTGATCGGCGCCAAGATCACCAACGGCGGCAACTACATTTTCCTCGGCTCGCACCAGGGGCAGGCGATCCGCTTCGCCGAGAGCCAGGTGCGCGGCATGGGCCGGACGGCGCGCGGCGTGCGCGCGATGGATCTTCCGGAGGGCGATTTCCTGGTGGGCATGGAAGTCGTCGACAGGGACGGCCTGATTCTTTCGATCGCCGAACACGGCTTCGGCAAGCGCACCAAGCTGGAGGCTTACCGGTTGACCGCGCGCGGCGGCAAGGGCGTCATCAACATGAAGACCACTTCCAAGACCGGCAAAGTGGTCGCCGTGCTTTCGGTGAACGAAGATTCCGATTTGATGATCGTCAGCCAGAACGGCAAGATCATCCGCATCGAGTCTTCCACTATCCGCCAGGTGGGCCGCTCGTCACAGGGCGTACGCCTGGTGAGCCTCGAGGAAGGCGACAAAGTGGCCGCGGCAAGTGTGATCCCCGATACGGAAAACGGCAACGGCCCCACGCAGGAGACGCTGCCGGTCCAGTAGACTTTACTTGTATGGCCACTCTGGTGGAACTGACGAGTCCGGCGCGCCTGCGGGAAAAAGAAGAGCGGCTCTTCGAAATCCTGCGGGGCATGGGCCGCATGCTGGTGGCTTTTTCGGGCGGCACGGATTCGGCCTACCTGGCGTGGGCGGCGCACCGCGCGGTGGGCGCCGGAGCGCTCGCCGTTACGGCCGATTCCGCCTCCATTCCGGAATCCCACAAGCGCGATGCCGAAGCCTTCGCCGCGCAGTTCGGCATCGCTCACGAGTATATCGAGACCCGCGAGTTCGAGAACCCGGATTACACGCGGAACGATCCAGACCGGTGCTTCCACTGCAAGGACGAACTGTTCACGCGCCTGGAGCGGGTGGGGCGCGAGCGCGGCTTCGAGCACATCGTTTACGGCGTGAACGTGGATGACCTGGGCGATTACCGGCCGGGCCAGACCGCCGCTACCCAACACCGCGTGGCGGCACCGCTCGCCGATGCGGGTCTTTCCAAGGCGGATATCCGCGAACTCTCGCGCGCGGCGGGCCTGCCGACGTGGGACCGGCCGGCTTCGGCGTGCCTCAGCTCGCGCATCCCCTACGGGACGCCGGTGACGATCGAGACCGTCAAAACAGTCGAGGCCGGCGAGGAGCGGATCAAGGCGCTCGGCTTCCGCCAGTTTCGCGTGCGCTTCCATGGCGATGTGGTGCGCGTGGAAATCGCCCGCGAGGAGATGGCGAAAGCGTTGACGCTCGAGATGGCGTCGCGCTTCACGGAAATCTTCAAGGCGCTCGGCTTCCGCTACATCACCCTGGACCTGGAAGGCTACCGCCAGGGTTCCCTCAACGAAGTGCTGAACCTGAAAAAGTAGCGGCAAGCGCGCTTCACTCCTCCACCAGGCGGTGGCTGGCGGTTGCGTCCAGGTCCAATTTGTAGATGCGCTTCAGTTCCGCCACCAGCTTCAAACTATCGCGGCTGAAGGGGGCCTTGCCTTCGAAGGCGTGCAGAACAATCCCTTCGAGCAGATCGCCCAGCGTTAGGTCGTGATACTCCGCCAGCGCCTTGAGCACTTTCAGCACCCGTTTTTCCATGCGTACGCCGGTCTGGACGCGCTCGATTTTGAGGAGCTGTTTTTCTTTCGGCACGTCCGTTGACCACACCACAGCCCGCTGCTAGACTACACAGTCGTGTCAATATCCGCCTTCGAAGACGCCTATGAGAAGATCACCAGGCTGGCCGCCACGTTTCAAGCCAATGAAACTCGCTATTTGTCCCCGAATTACCAAGAGGCCGAGGTACGCAAGGACTTCATCGATAAGTTGTTCAGCGCGCTGGGCTGGGACGTAAACCACGACGAACAGACGAATCCCTACGAGCAGGAAGTGAAGGTGGAGCCGACGGTCTCGGCATCCGGTCAACGCCGTGCCGACTACGCCTTTCACCTCGCCCCAAACTACCGCGATGTCCGCTTCTTCGTCGAAGCCAAGAAACCGTACGGTGACATCGCAACCGCCGACAACTACTTCCAGACCATTCGCTACGGCTGGAACAACGGCACACCCCTGGCCGTGCTAACCGACTTCAAGGAACTCCACGTTCTTGACTGCCGTTATAGGCCTGACATCGACACGGCGTTGCAGCGCCGCGTCGCCAAATACCACTACGGCGAGTACTCCGACCGCAGGAAGCTTGGCGAGATTTACTGGCTATTCTCGCGCGAGGCCGTCGCCGACCGCTCGCTTGAGAAACGCGCCAAGGAACTGCCGAAGCCGCGCGGCAAGGCCGTTCAGCCCGGCTTGTTCCCCGGTGGCTACCAGAGCATTGACGAGTCTTTTCTCAAGGAACTCGACGGACATCGCACCACCCTGGCCCGGACCTTCAAGAACAAGAACCCAGCGCTTGACGGCGCGACGCTGACCGAACTGGCCCAACGCACCCTGGACCGCCTCGTCTTCACCCGCTTTCTCGAAGACAAGGGCATCGAGCCCCAGCACCTCGTGGACCGCTTCGGAGACAAGGGGACGGCATGGGGAGATTTTGTCGCCGCCAGCCGGCGCCTGGACGGCATCTACAATGGTGTCGTCTTCAGGCACCACGCGATCCTGGATGGCCCGGCGTTCCGGGTGGACGACGTCGTCTTTGCTGGCATCTGTCGGAGTCTCGCTCACGCGAATTCGCCCTATGACTTTGACGCAATTCCCATCCACGTACTCGGCTCAATCTATGAACGCTTCCTCGGCAACGTCATCATCGCCACGGACAAACGCGTTCGCGTCGAGCCAAAGCCCGAGGTCCGTAAGGCCGGCGGCGTCTACTACACGCCCGAATACGTCGTCCGCTACATCGTCGATAACACAGTGGGCAAGCTCATAGCGGGCAAGACACCCGACCAAATCGCGGAAATGCGCTTCGCCGATATCGCATGCGGCAGCGGTTCATTCCTCCTTGGCGTCTTTGATCTTCTGCTGACCTATCACGGCCAGTACTTTAACGACAACCCCAAGAAGGCAAGGAAAGGCGACTGCATCGCCCACGACGGCAGGCTCTACCTTTCGCTCCGCAAGAAACGGGAAATCCTGCTCAACAACGTCTACGGAGTGGACATCGACGCCCAAGCGGTCGAGGTCTGCCAACTCTCCCTGTACCTCAGGCTGCTGAAGGATGAAACCACCGGCAGCGCCCATCAGTACCTGCTGGAGTTCGAGCACACCGCACAGATGAAGAAGTTGCTCCCCGACCTGAGCAAGAACATCCGCTGCGGCAACTCGCTTATCGGCAGCGACATCCTGGACGGCCGGCTTTTCGGCACCGAGGAGGAACGCAAACTCAACCCGATGAACTTCGAGGATGCCTTCCCGGAGGTGATGAAGCGCGGCGGCTTCGATGCGGTCGTGGGCAACCCGCCGTACATGAGCATGCTTCTGCTTGACAAGAGCCAAGCCGCGGAAACCAAGGAGTATTGGAAGCGGACCTATTGCTCTGCTTCTGGCGCGTTCGACATATACATCTTGTTCGTGGAGAGGGCAGTTGCTCTGGTACGGGATGGAGGTTTTGTTTCTTACATTGTGCCAAATAAGTTCCTTGCTGCCGAATACGCAGTTGAATTCCGCGAGTGGCTCCTCAAGAGCTGTCAGTTAGTAAGTCTGCTAGACTTATCGCGAGTTAAGGTCTGGCCGGTGTCGGTGTATCCGGTCGTGCCGGTATTGCGCAAGGCCGCTTTCGACCCTAAGCGAATTATCGCCGTTGCTGCTGCGACGACGGAGGGATTAGAGGATCTCCAGACGCTTTCGGCGGTACCCTCTGCACGGCTTGCGGAAGTTCCGGACAATTTATGGAGCTTCATGACCCAGAGAGGTGCGGAGGTTCTTTTGAGAATTCTCGAACACTCTGTACCACTTCATGAGATTGCAGACGTATGGGGAGCTTCCACGGTAGCCGAGGGGTCGGAGTATCCGGGTCTTATCGTCGACAGAATACCCCCCCGTATGAAAGCCGAGACTGCGCGCTTCATTGTGAGCGGCTCAGTCGAGCGGTATGCGACAAAATGGGAAAGCGAGATGGTTCAGTTCATGCACCGAACCTACGCGAGGCCGTTGATTCGTCTGCAAGCCCCCATGCCGACTCGGCGGGCCGACCAAGCGCACCAACCGAAGATTATCATCTGCAAAGTAGCATTGGAGCCGCGGGCGTTTCCCGATCTAAAAGGCGAGTTCGTCGGGGCGTACACGACATACGTTTTCCCAAGGAATATGTCTTTGCATGCGTTGACTGCGATTATAAACTCCAGTCTCATGCGCTTCCTTTATCGTCTCCTCTACGACGCTCTCGCCATGAGCGGGGGCTACCTTCGCTTCCAGCCGCCACAAATCCGGCGTTTGCCTATCCGCGCGTTTGACCCTTCCGACCCCGTTGATGAAGCGCGGAACGCCGACATGGTCGCGAAAGTCAATGCGATGCTGGAGGCGATGAATCGGTTGACGCACGCCAAGACGGACACGGACAAGACATATTACGAAAACAAGTGTGCCAGCCTTGATCGCCAAATCGACCGCCTTGTCTATGACCTGTACGAGCTGACGGAGACGGAGATTCAAACCGTTGAGCGACAGGGCTAAGCCCGGTTCGCCAAGCCGAAAAAGAGGCAAACCATACCCCAGGGGCAATCCCCGGGTTGTGGTCAGGCCGCTGCGCAATTCAGACGCTACCCGGAGAGTCACGTGGCGCACCGTGAACTAGAATGGTTGCATGGTGCAGAGGGTACTTGGCGCCGTCGCGCTGTTCCTGATCGTTCTGGCGGGCGCGCGGGTGGTGGCGCAGGAAGCCGGCTCCCAAGCGCCGGGTGTCACCTTTCGCGCCACGGCGCAGGAAGTGGTACTGGATCTGGTGGTGCGCGACAGCCGCGGGCGCCAGGTGAAGAACCTGAAGCCGGAAGAAGTCGCCATCTACGAAGATGGCGTGCGGCAGCCGGTCAAGAGCTTTCGCATGGTGAGCGGGCGCGAAGCTCTCGAGGAGCAGGCCGTGGCCGTAAAAGAGGGGAAGCAGCCGGCGCCGGTCCGCCTCGCGACCACCGCCAATCCTCTGCCGGCGGTGAACCTGGTGTGCTTCGTATTCCATAACCTGGATCCGAGCACGATCAACTTCGCGATGGATGCGGTGCGCCAGTTTCTGGATCACGATTTGCCGCCGGGCGCCTCGGTGGCGTTCTTTCACCTGGGAAACAAGCTCACCACGCTGCACGGGTTCACCTCCAACCGGGTGGAGTTGGCGCAGATCGCGGCGAAACTGCTGGACACTCCGGTGCCTTCCTTCAACCGGATGTCGGATGCGGTGCTCAGCGCGGCGCCGTATCAGGTGTCGATTACGGTGGACCCATCGACGGGGACGGCGGCGCTGACGATCACCGGCGGCGAAATCGCGCAGACCGCGATTGCGGGAGCGGACGTCGGGACAAGCCTGGGCGACCAGGTGCTGCGGGGCCTGCTGGCCGACCAGCGGCGCGCCTTCGGCCACATCGAGGGGATGCGCCAGTGGGACCAGATGCGGACGCTGCTGAATGAACTGGGGCCGCTGCCCGGCCGCAAAACCGTGATGCTGCTCAGCACAGGCCTCGCCACCACTGGCGATCCGGAGTTGTTCCAGGCGTTGCTGGACGAGGCCAACAAGGGGCAGATCACGATCTACGCGGTGGATGTGAATGGCCTGACGCAAAACTCCAACGTGCAGAACGGCAATAACACGCTCTCGCACGCGGCCGCGTTGAGCAGGACGCAGGGATTGAGAACTAACAACGCTGCCGCCAGTATGGAGAACGCGCGGCAGGGCGACTATGTCAACATGGCCGTTCGCACCAGCGACACGCAGGCAAGCCTGCGCGGCATTTCGGAAGGCACCGGCGGTTTCCTGATCGGCAGCACCGACAACCTGAGCAAGCCTTTTGAGCGCGTGCTGGAAGACATCGACACGCACTACGAAGCCACTTATCAACCCACTTCCGAGAAACTGGATGGGCGGCTGCGAACGATTGAGGTGAAGTTGGCGCGGGCGGACTTGAACGTGCAGAGCCGCACCGGTTACTACGCTCTGCCGGCGAACGCGAGCGGCGCGGAGCTGACGCTGCCGGAGATGATCGGACTGGCGGCGATCGACGCGCGGCAGCAGCCGCACATTTTCGATTTTCGAAGCGCGGTGTATCGGTTTCGCCCCACCGCGGCGGGCGTCGAACAGGCGCTGGCCTTCGAGTTGCCGGCCAGTGCCTTCACGGCCAAGCCGGTGCCGGGCGAGAACCGCCATCGCCTGCGCGTTTCGATGGTCGCGCTGGTGAAGGATGCGGCCGGACAGGTGGTGGACAAATTCAGCCGCGACGTGCCGATCGAGATTGCCGACGAGAACCTGGAACGGATGCGCACAAGCACCATCCCGTTCACCCACCCGATTCAACTTCCGCCCGGCCATTACACGGTGGAAACCGCGATAGTGGACCAGGAGGCGAGACGCGCCAGCGTCGACAAGCTGGAATTCGAAAGTCCCGCGCCCACAGGACTCGGCTTGAGCAGCGTGGTGCTGGCGCAGCAGGTGCAGACCGTGGAAGGCAAGGTGGACGCCGCGGATCCATTCGAATTCCCAAGTGGCAGCCATGCCACGCGAGTGATTCCGGAATTGGCGGCTACGCTGAGCGCACAGGCACAGCCGCTGGTGTACTTCGTGGTGTATCCGGACAAGGCGAATCCCGAGAAGCCGAAGATCGAAGTGGAGTCGCTAGCCGAGGGCCAGGTGATCGCCACGAAGACCATCGACGCGCCGCCGGCTGGAGCCAACGGCGAAATCCCGCTGGTGCTGCGCGCCCCCGCCCACACCGGCAATTGCGAGCTGAAGATCACCGCCGTGCAAGGCAACAGCAGGTCGGCCACCGAAAGCCTGGCCTACACGATCGGCGCGAAGTGAATTATTTCCGAATTATCCGAGGAATTGACAGACCACAAAAAACGATGGTCTGTCCCACTATGCCTTGGCAACCACGCCGAGCACTTCGACGGCTTTCTTGATCACCGGATCGTCTTCCAGTTTCTTCGGCTGTGCCTGTTGCGGTTCGGGCTCGATGGGCTCGTCGTTGGCGTCGTACTCGATCTGCGGTTCGGCGCCGGCCACTATGGCGCCCGGCATCACGCGGCTATCCTGAATGGCTTTTCCCTCGGGCGAATAATACTTGGCCACCGAGAGGATGATGGCGCTGCCATCGTCCATGGTGAGGGCGCGGCGCAGTGCGGCATCGCCGTAGGTGGGTTCGCCCACCAGTTGCCCGCGCTTGTTGCCAGCCAGAGCGGCGGCGGCGATTTCAGCGCCGTCGGCGGTTCCGTGGTTCACCAGCACGGCCAGGGGCAGCGTGGTGATGGCCTTGGCGGGATCGGCGTCAAAGTCCTGCTCGGGCACCTTTTGGCCCTTGAGGTAGGTGATGCGCCCGCTCGCAAGGAACAGATTGGCTAAGGCGATGCCGTCTTCCGGCGCGCCCACCGAACAACTGCGCAGATCCAGCACCAGCTTCTGCGCGCCGTCCTTCTGCAGTTGACGGATGGCGTCGGCGGCCTGCTTGACCTGGTCGGAGGTCAAAGCGCCAATCTCGAGGTACCCCACCGCCCCGGCGAGCATTTTCGTCTCGACCGGCGGAATCGCCAGGTTGGCGCGGGTGAGGGTGATGGTTTGCGGTTCCGGATGGCGCGCGCGGACCACGCTCAATTCCACGGTGGATCCGTTGGCGCCCTGCAGCAGCAAGCTGGCGTAAGCCAGCGGCATGTCGCGCGTGGCGATGCCCTTGATGCTTTCGATCATATCGTGGGTGGACAGTCCCGCTTTGGCGGCGGGCGAATCGGGCAGCGTGCCCACCACGCCCATCCAGCCCGGCTTCTTCGAGAGCACCAGCCCCACGTCGGCGCGCTTGACGTCTTTGTTCTTGAGATAGTCCTGATACTGGTCTGCGTTGAGGTAGCTGGCGAAGGGGTCGATCGCTTCCAGCAGGCCGTTCAGAGCGCCCAGCGTGACGCTCTTCATGTCGGGCTCTTCGACGTACTCGCTCTTGATGTGCGCCACCACATCGCTGAAAACGCCGATGTGTTTGAGAGTGTCGGACTGGTCGGCGC